>NZ_JVIP01000026.1:0-89524 GCF_001076435.1 Corynebacterium sp. 401_CJEI | reverse complement strand
GCAATGACCGCCTGACCCTACCGGCTTGAAAGTGTCATAAACTCGCACAGTTTCACATTTGCAGCCTGTACTTTTTGTTCATAACCCCTCATTCGAACCGTTATCACCTGAAGAAGAAAAGGCGACCTACACCACTGGTGTAGGTCGCCGCTAGGTCAAAACCGGTCAGACCCGGCCACTACCCCGCTAGTCCGCTACTTCACTACTCCACTACTGCCACGAGCTCTGCACCGAGCTCCTTGGCTTCCTCCGGGGACAGTTCCACCACCAGGCGCCCACCACCATCTGCGGGGACGCGCATTACAATCTTCTTGCCCTCTTTAACTGCCTCCAGCGGACCATCACCGGTACGCGGCTTCATTGCTGCCATGTGAACTCCTTCGTTCTAAGACAATGTCGATGCAGGAGACGACCAGCCACCCCAGCTCGGCTGTGGTAGCCAGGAGATTGACAATCCCGGTTCAAGACCTCGGTCTAAGACCCCGGCTCAAGATCCCGGTTTAGAATCCCTGTCGGCATTTTCGACTACTTCTCTTCATCATAGTCCTTTGTTTCACGCAGCGGCATGGGTGAAGCGCCTCAAACTACGCCCCTTACACCAGCCCACGCACCGGATGCAGTGGCGCAAAATCACCGGAAATAGCCAGAGTCATACGGCAAACATCAAGAGTTTCGGACACCTGATGCGAACGGAACACCGCAACACCGGCAGCTGCCGCATGGGCGGTCGCAGCCAAGGTGCCGGGCACACGCTGCTCGACCGGGCGGTCCAAAGTCTCACCGACGAAGTCCTTATTCGACAGCGCCATGAGCACCGGCCAGCCTGTAGCCACGAGCTCATTGCAGCGCCGCAGAAGCTCGAGGCCGTGGTAGGTGTTCTTGCCAAAGTCGTGGGTGGGATCGATGAGGATGCGGTCCTCCGGCACGCCAGCGTCCACTGCCCTCTGGGCGAGCTTGCCGGTTTCTGAGATGACATCGTCCACGACGTCGTCGTAACGCACGCGAACCGGATTGGTGCGTGGCAGTGCTCCACCGGTGTGCGAGCAGACGTAACCCATCCCGTGGGCGCCAGCGACTTCCAGCAGCTCCGGGTCATGGCCTGCCCAAGTGTCGTTGATGAGGTTGGCGCCAGCTTTGATGGCGGCTTCCCCGACTTCGGCGCGCCAGGTGTCGACGCTAATGTGCAGGTCAGGATAGCGCTCGCGAACCTTCGCGATGGTCGGCACCACGCGCTCAATTTCCTCGGCAACAGTTACTTCCGCACCGATACCGGCCTTGACGCCGCCGATGTCAACAATGCCTGCGCCTGCCGCAACAACTTCGTCCACGCGAGCAAGCGCGGCCTCCTCCGCAGCCGTTGCGCCACGGTCATAGAAGGAATCCGGGGTGCGATTGACGATAGCCATCACCGTCGGCACCGCGGAGTCCTGATAAAAACTCCGCACAGCGTCTTACCTCTCGCTGAAGCGACGGACTCGGCGGAGCTTTTCGGGAACGTCGGGGGTCGGCTCACACTCTTCCATCAGCTTTTCGTGCGCGGCCTCGATGTACTCGACCGCTTCTTCAATGGAGTCGGTGACCAGGAAAAGGTCCATATCAGTCGGAGAAATCAGCTCCATGGCCACCAGTTTCTCGCGCATCCAATCAACCAGCCCCGACCAGAACTCGGTGCCCAGCAGCACGATTGGGTGATTTTCCACCTTCTCGGTCTGCACCATCACCAGTGACTCAAAGAGTTCATCGAGCGTGCCGAAACCACCCGGCAGACAAATAAACGCCTGCGAGTACTTCAGGAACATGGTCTTGCGCACGAAGAAGTAGCGGAAGTTCATGCCCAGGTCGACCCAGTCATTCAAGTGCTGCTCGTGCGGCAGCTCAATGCCCAGCCCAATGGACAGGCCGTCGGCGTCGTAGCAGCCGCGGTTGGCGGCTTCCATGATGCCCGGGCCGCCACCAGTGATGGTCGCGTAACCCGCCTCCGCCAGCGCCTTGCCCAGGTCGAAGCCCCACTGGTAGTAAGGGCTGTCCTCTGGCAGACGTGCCGAACCATATACCGTCACCGCCGGCGGGATTTCCGCCAACGCACCAAAGCCGTCAACGAACTCCGACTGAATGCGCAGCACACGCCAGGTATCGTTGTGCAGCCAGTCCGTGTTCGGATTGTGTGACAACAGCCTGCGGTCGGTCGTAGACGCCTGCGGTTCGCCCGCCTGTCGGATCGCGATTGGGCCGCGGAGTGCACGGCGCTTAGCTGGGGACGGAGTACGTACAGGTTTCATAACCTCACAATGTATGCCAGCAATGACATACGCGCACCCGCTCGGCGAGGGCGGGGTGTGATTCTAGGCTCACTCAGCCACCGGCGCGGTGGTCAAGTACCGCCGCAAATCCTCCCACAGTGCCGTTATGCACTCGACCGGAATCTGCTCATCCTTCTTGTGGCAGTACGCCGGGTCACCCGGGCCAAAGTTCACCGCAGGGATGCCGAGCGCCGAAAAACGCGCCACATCGGTCCACCCAAACTTGGGCTTTACGACGTCGCCTGCGACCGCAACCAGCTCCTTCGCAGCCGCCGCATGCAGTCCAGGCAGCGCCCCAGGGCTCACATCCTCGACATTGACGGTGAGGTCCTCGGCCGCAAACTCGTCGAGTCCCAGCACCTCTCGGAAGTGCGCCATGGCCTCATCGGCGCTGCGGTTGGGCGCGAATCGGAAGTTGACTCGCAGCACCGCCTCGTCGGGAAGCGTATTGGTAGCAACCCCGGCTTCCAGCCAGACGACGTTGAGCCCTTCGCGGTAGGCCAACCCGTCAATGTCCACAGTCTGCGGTTCATAGGCGGCAATGCGTGACAGCACCGGCGCTAACTTGTGCACGGCATTGTCGCCGAGCCACGCCCGAGCCGAGTGCGCACGTGTGCCGTGAGCGGTCAAACGCAGGCGAATAGAGCCCTGGCAACCGGCTTCGATGACATTGCCGCTGGGCTCGCCCAGCAGAGCGACATCGCCAGTCAGAAGCTCCGGATGCGACTCACTCAAGTGCCGCAACCCGTTGAACTCCGCGGCGATCTCTTCGCATTCGTACATGATGAGCGTCAGGTCGCGCTGCAGCTCCTGGCTTGCCGCTAGCGTCGCAAAAGCATGCAGATAGACCGCGTCCCCGCTTTTCATATCCACAGTTCCGCAGCCAAAGAGCGTGTCTCTTCCCTGCGCGTCTACCCCACGCGTCGAAGGCACATTGTCCGCAGTCGGCACCGTATCCAGGTGTCCGGCCAGAATCACACGCTGCGGCAATCCACGATGAGTCCGTGCAATCACGTTGTTATCGATGCGCAGGACCTCAATCGACTCATCTGCCTGCGCGACCTCACGCAATGCCACCTCGACGGCATCCGCAATCGCGGTCTCATTGTGGGACACCGATTCGATGTCCACCAGTGCCGCCGTGAGGTCTACAGGATCTTGGAGCAGATTTAACTTCGATTTCACATCAATTAAGCGTACAAACCATTGTGCGCCAGCGAAACCAGAATTTTGTGATGAATATGCGCCGCACGACCATTGATCGCATCCCCATTGGCAGGCGCGCCACCGCCGAGGAACAGCGCCAGCTCATGCGGTTCGGCGGAGGTCACACCAATTCTCCCCTCCGCCGGACGCTTAAGCCCATCAGCCACCTCAAAGACCAGGGTTTTCGCTCCTTCCGGGAGAGTTTGAGCAATGATTTCCTCCGGAGTTTCGCTTGCCGACGACCCCAGCGCCCGCTCCTCCCCCGCATTATCGGTCACCTCTCCGTTGCCGCTTTCTTCCTCGACAACCCCCGCGCCGGGTCCATAGACCACAGCCACACGGGAGCCATAGACCGCAATCACCGGACGCAGCTCATTCGTGCTGACAATCACTGTAGAACCGGCCAACGGCTTGCAGACGGCCGCGACAATCTTGGCCGTTGCATGTGGCAGCTGCACTGGAGTGGGATCGATGTCTCGTCGATAAGCAGGACGAAGTGTTTCGGCGACATCGCCCAGCTCATCGCGCTCCCACATCGGCAGGGCGTCGATGCGTGCCTGCTGATCGCGGTTCTTGCGCTCCAGCAGAAGACGGGCGATCATGCCACCACCGAGCCCCACTGCGATGGCAACTGCGATAACCAGCACAAGACGGTTCGGCGCGATGAGCGCAACCACTGCGGCGATAGCCACACCGACTGCGCCAATTGGCATTGCTCGCGGCGGCAAAACGAAACCAAAGAAGCTGGCTACGGCGAGAATCCAAGCACTCAGCAGTGCGAATCCCACGTAGAAGACCACCGGCAGGGCCAGGACGAAGCCGAGTCCGAGCACACTGACAGCAATGATGAGGCTAACTAAGAACCACTGCTTCATTTTCTGTGTGCTTTCAAGGCCAGCTAGGGGCATAGTTCATCCTTCCGCGAAGATTCCTTAAAGGGATACTAATATTAAGAATCATGATTACATCTGGTGCTGTCGCTACGGGAATCGCCAACATCGCAATGGACGGTACAGTTCTCGATACTTGGTTTCCCGCACCTCAGTTAAGCGATGAGGTCGTAGAGTCGAGCACTCACCGGCTCGGCGCCGCTGATTTGACCCCGCAGCTGCTTCGTCAGGTGATTTTGGACGAGGATCGCCGCGTGGAGCAGGTGGCAGTGCGCACGTCTATTGAGGATTTGTCCAAGCCGGCTGTCGACCCGCACGATGCCTACCTGCGCCTGCATTTGCTCTCCCACCGCCTGGTTAAGCCGCACCAGCTAAACACCAAGGGCCTCTACGAGTTGCTCCATGTTGTGGCGTGGACCAACAAGGGGCCATGTCTGCCGGACAACTTCGAGCAACTGCGTACCCACTTGCGCGTCCGTGGCCTGATTCACGTCTACGCCATCGACCGCATGCCGCGCATGGTCGACTATGTGCTGCCCGCCGGTGTCCGCATTGCAGAGGCCGAGCGCGTGCGGTTGGGCGCTTATCTTGCACCGGGTACGTCCGTACTGCGCGAGGGATTTGTCTCGCTGAATTCGGGCACTCTGGGCCCATGCAAGATTGAGGGACGTCTATCCTCCGGTGTCGTCATTGGCGCGCACACAAAGGTGGGGCTGTCGGCCTCCATCATTGCCGCTCATGACGATTCCGGTCAGCGTAAGCCGCTCACGGTTGGCGAGCGCTGCCACATCGATATCGCGGCCGGCACCGTCGGCGTCAGCCTCGGTAATGACTGCATTATTGACCGAAGCATCCTCATTGCCCCCGATACGCCCATCGATGTCCCCGCGGAGAACCGCCGTATTCAGGCATGGGAAATTTCGGGCCGCGACAACATGCACTTCTACCATCACCCGGACCACTCGGCGGTGTGCGTCCGCCGCACGGAACGCCCGGGCAATGACGAAGGTGCCGCTGCTTTCGCTCAGCTTGCCGACGTGCCGGATGAGCTGGCCGGATAACCTACTTTCGGTGCTCGTGAAGGCACATTAGTTGACCCCAAAACGGTGAATGGGGGTAAACCCGTAATACGGTTATTGCCCCTGTTATCAGCGAGGTAATGTTTGCGACATGACCGAATCGCAAATTACCTCCACCTCCGGCGAGACAGCTCAGCTGGGCAAGGGGCTGCAGGTTCGACACCTGACCATGATGGGTCTTGGCTCCGCAATCGGTGCCGGTCTTTTCCTTGGTACGGGCGTCGGCATTAAGGCAGCTGGCCCGGGTGTTCTAGTTTCCTATGTCATCGCTGGCTTCATTGTCGTCCTCGTCATGCAGATGCTCGGCGAGATGGCCGCTGCCCGCCCGACACCGGGTAGCTTCTCCACCTATGCCGAGATGGCCTTTGGTTCCTCGGCTGGCTTTGTCCTCGGCTGGCTCTACTGGTTCATGCTCATCATGGTGCTCGGCGCTGAAATTACCGGTGCCGGTGCCATCATGGGTGCGTGGTTCGGTATTCCGGGCTGGATTCCAGGCCTGATCTGTGTTGTCTTCTTCGCTGTAGTGAATTTGGCGAATGTGCGCGGTTTCGGCGAGTTCGAGTTCTGGTTCGCGTTCATCAAGGTCGCGGTGATTATCGCGTTCCTGGTCATTGGCGTTCTTCTTTTCTTCGGTCTGCTGCCAGGCACCAGCTTCGTCGGTACGACGCATATTGCCGAGTCCGGATTCCTCCCGAATGGCGTGTCCGGCATTGCCGCTGGTCTGTTGGCCGTGGCCTTCGCCTTCGGCGGTATCGAGATTGTCACAATTGCCGCTGCTGAGGCTGAAGATCCGCAGCGCTCCATCGCTGCTGCTGTCCGCTCGGTAATCTTCCGCATCTCTGTGTTCTACCTGGGCTGCGTGACCGTCATCATCCTGCTGTTGCCGTACTCCCAGATTGACGGCGCTGACTCCGCAGCTGAGTCGCCGTTCACCCAGGTTCTGAAGCAGGCGAACATTCCGGGTGCCGTTGGCTTCATGGAGGCCATTATCGTTCTGGCGCTGCTGTCCGCGTTCAACGCTCAGATTTACGCAACCTCTCGCCTGGTCTACTCGATGTCCACCCGCGGTGAGGCACCGCGCTTCTTCGCCCACACCAATGAGGGCGCAGTTCCGAACCGTGCGGTCATCATGTCGATGGTCTTCGCCTTCGTCTCCGTTGGCCTGCAGGTTGTCTTCGACGGCTCGAGTGTCCTGGTCTTCCTGCTGAACGCTGTCGGCGGCTGCTTGCTGGTGATCTGGCTGGTCATCGCCCTGTCCGAGATTAAGCTGCGCCCGCAGATGGAGGCCAACAACGAGCTTTCCGTTCGCATGTGGGCCTACCCGGCACTGTCCTGGGTAGCGGTCATCCTGATCCTGGGCCTCGCTGTTGGCATGCTCACCGATCCTGGTGCTCGCCAGCAGGTTATCGCCGTTGTGTGTGTCACTGCGTTCCTTGCCGTGCTCGCTGCACTGACTAAGAAGAGCCGCACCGCGGCCCGCGAGGCTCTCGAGTCCAGCGAAAGCAACTAGCCCATGACAATTAATTGCAGGGTCTAACCACCCTGCTACCCCTATCCGAACACTTCCTTGCTACACATTTGCGGAGCACTTTTCATAGATAGGGATATGCCGGTAGCCTGTTTTCCATGAAATTTGGAGCACAAGCTACCGGCATTGCCACTTTTAACAACGATACTGTTCTCGACGTCTGGTTCCCCGCCCCCAAGCTCATCGAAGAGGGCGTGGCAACCTCCACCACGACCGGAACCATCGACGCCGACGCACTGCCCGAAGATTTCACCTACCTCGCAGATCTGGCCGTAGCCGATGCGGACCGCGGCACCACCCGCCGTCTGGTCACAGCTACCATCGCTTCACTCGATGACGCACCAGTCGACACCATCGATGCCTACCTGCGTCTCCATCTGCTGTCCCACCGCCTGGCCGCCCCCAACAGCATCAACCTGGACGGCATCTTCGGCAAGCTCAACAATGTGGTGTGGACGAATTTTGGCCCCTGTGCTGTCGAAGGCTTCGAGGTAACCCGAGCCAAGCTGTCGCGCCGCGGGCCTGTCACCGTCTACTCCATCGATAAATTCCCCCGCATGGTCGACTACGTCACTCCCACCGGAGTCCGCATCGGTGACGCTGACCGCGTGCGCCTTGGAGCCCATCTCGCAGAGGGCACCACAGTCATGCACGAGGGCTTCGTCAACTTCAACGCAGGCACGCTTGGACACTCCATGGTGGAAGGCCGTATCTCTCAGGGGGTCGTCGTCGACGACGGCTCCGATATCGGCGGTGGTGCGTCCATCATGGGCACACTATCCGGTGGAGGTAAGGAAGTTGTGTCCGTCGGCAAGCGATGCCTACTCGGTGCGAACGCTGGACTCGGAATCTCGCTCGGCGATGACTGCGTACTCGAAGCCGGGCTCTACATCACTGCCGGCACCAAGTGCCTCGTTGCCCTAGACGGTGTGAAGAAGACGCTCAAGGCCCGCGAGCTCTCGGGCGGATCGAATATGCTCTTCCGCCGCAACTCGCTCTCTGGTGCAGTCGAGGTTGTGCCGTGGGCTGCCGAAAAGGTGAAGCTCAGCGCGGAGCTGCACGCTAACTAAGGGGTGGTCGGCACGTCTGCCGGGGCCGCGATATTCCGCGCGCTCCGGTAGGTACGTCGCTCACCAGTGACGGGGTCGACAAAGGCCAGCGCGGTTGCCGTCAATCGCAGCTGCGGCGTGTACTTTGGCGCGCTGCCCGCGCTTGCCGACGGCCCCTGCGCCCCCGCTTTCCGGCCATAGGTGTCCTCACCGAGAATGGGATAGCCTAGCCAGTCCATCGTCGCCCGCAGCTGATGCGTGCGGCCCGTATGGGGCTGTAGCCGCCAGCGCCCCACCTGCATGCGACTCCCGCAATGCCCACAACCACAGCCGACTGCGTGCAGCGGAATGCTGGTGCTGGTCGCACCACCGCCATGGCTGTTCGCCAGCACATCGCCGATGTCCGCGGCTACTCGGCCGAGGAAGGTCACGGTTGTGCGTGCGAGCTTGAACTTGGGATTCTTCGCGGCAGCGCGAGCGAAATCGTCGGTCTCCACGACTTTTACTCCGCGCCCCGCCGGGTTGGGATCGAGCAGAAGCGTGACATCCCTGGTTTCCCCCACATGCCAATCATCGGGCATCACGGTGAGGCATTCGTATTCTTTGGTGATTTCCTGGTTTTGGAAAAGCTGCTGGTAGCGCGCACGGGTAGCCGGATTCCGGGAAAGCAACAGCAGCCCACTGGTCAGAAAATCCAGGCGGTGAACGGCCACTATCTCCGGTTCCTCGAGACTACGTCGCAGTCGCTCCTGCACGGTATTGGCCACGATGCGGCCGTTGGGAGTCGCCGGCAGAAAAGGTGGCTTGTCTACGACCAGAAACTCATCGGTGTCGGCCACAATTGCCGGCTCAAAGGGGATGTACTCCTCGCACTCGTGAGCGGCGGCATCGACTTGCGCAGTCTTACGGTTCTTCTCGAGGCCCCACCACGCATCTCGGTTGCCTGCGGCACGTCCCACGGCACACTCCCTTTTTTATGATTTGGTCTATGCCGATGTCGGCACCGTTTGCAGCATTCGGCCTGCTAGAGCCAGCACATCTGGCCGGGGCTAGCCGCGAATACGCGCCGCCGCCACTTCGATGTCGCTGAGCGTCGCTGTGAGCCCCACCCGTACGTGCTGCGCACCCTTGGGCCCGTAGAAGCTACCCGGTGCGACCAGGATGCCGCGTTCAGCCAGCCAATCAACCGTCTGCCAGCAGTCTTCCCCGCGAGTAGCCCACAGATAGAGCCCGCCCTCGGAGTCATCGATACGAAAACCTGCGGCTACCAGTGCATCATGCAGAATCTCACGGCGGTCACTGTAGCGCTGCTTTTGTTCAGCCTCGTGGGAGTCGTCGTTAAGCGCGGCGATCGTGGCGTGCTGGATGGGTCCCGGCATCATCAGCCCCATGTGACGGCGCACGGAAACCAGCTCGGCAATGAGGTCCGCGTCGCCGGCGAACCAGCCGGTGCGGTACGACGCCATGTTCGACGTCTTGGACAGCGAGTGGATAGCCAGCAGGTTGGTGAAATCACCGTCGCACACTCGCGGGTCGAGAATACTGACTGGCTGTTCAGTCCAGCCGAGCCCCAGGTAGCACTCGTCAGAAGCGACGATGACGTCCCGAGCACGAGCCCACTCAACCACCTTGCGCAGGTGTTCAATACCGAGGACCTTGCCGTTGGGGTTGCCCGGGGAATTGATGAACATCAGCGTCGGCGAGGCGGGACCGATTTGCGTCAGCGAGTCCGCACGCAGCAGCTCAGCGCCTGCGATGCGAACGCCGACCTCGTAGGTGGGATATGCCAGCTCGGGGATGACGACGGTATGCCCCGCGCCTACGCCGAGGAGGAAGGGAAGCCAGCCAATCGCTTCCTTGGTGCCGATGACCGGAAGCACATTGCCGCCGTTGACCGCTGACTCCAGTCCCGTCACGCCGTAGCGCCGCGCCATCGCTGCAACAATCGCAGCGCGTAGCTCAGGCGTGCCGACGGTCTGAGGGTAACCCGGTGCGGCAGCACCTTCGGTAAGGCCCTTCCGGATTATCGGAGCGACTTCATCGACTGGTGTGCCGACCGAGAGATTGACCATGCCCTCTTCATGCGCAGCCGCAGTGGCTTTCGCCTGCGTGAGAGAATCCCACGGAAACTGAGGCAAAAGAGAACCGGGAGTTACGCGCTTACGGGCAGCTGACATGGGCGGTGATGAAATCCTTCCCGGGAAAAGAAATAGGTTTAGTCCTCTGTGGTTTTAGTCTTCTGCCTGCGGCGGCAGAGCTGCCACGAATGGCACATCGAAGTCCTGGGGGCCGAGCTTGGCGGCACCGCCCGGGGAACCCAGCTCATCGAACCAGTCGACATTGGCATCGATGAATTCAACCCACTCATCCGGAACATCGTCCTCGTAGAAGATGGCCTCGACTGGGCAGACCGGTTCACAAGCGCCGCAGTCCACGCACTCATCAGGATGAATGTAGAGCATGCGCTTGCCCTCGTAAATACAGTCAACCGGGCACTCTTCAACACAGGCACGGTCGAGGACGTCAACACATGGCTGGGCAATGATGTAAGTCATGGTTTTAGGTTTAAGAACCTTTCTCACAAGATATGGGATGAGGCTTTCGCTATCTGTCGATTATGCCGTTCCGACGAGAAACAGAGCAAAATAGACAGAGCGGTATATTCAGATTGGAGTCTACACCTAACGTAGGTGTTGTTTTCAACTGGCTCCAGAAAGGGCCACATTGATGCGGGCCTGCCCTGCAGCAATTCCTCACCGTCTCCTGCAGTATCCGCTGCAGTTTTCGCTAGAGTGCCCGCAGATGGCGCAGTGGCCAGGCACCGCCCAGCACACCGCAAACAAGCAGCAGCACTGTTCGCAACCACTGCCCCATTGCCAAGTCCCCACCGAAGGGCAGCACTGCCCACAGCAGAATGCCTGCAAAGCCCAGCACCCAGATGACAGTCGGAATTGCAGCTTTGGAGCGATCGCGTGTCCACAGCAACGCTGTGTTGGTGATAATCAGATTGGCAATATAGGCCAGCGGAATGGTCCACGGCAACGGAATAGCAACCGAGCCGATGGTAATCCACGCTCCGAGGAAAACTACTTCAATCACCAACGCTGCCAACGCAGCCAGCGACAGCCAGACTAGCGCTACTGTGACCTCCCCCTGATGGAAGTTCTCGCGTGGCTGCGAACGTTCCGGGTCACCCCAATAGCGCTCATCCCCGAATGTGCGCTTTTCAATACTCAAGCGCTCGTTCTTCAACTTTCCGCCAGCAGCGTTAATCAAGTCTTCGCTTTCGTGAGGCTGAGGGTTACTCATCGTCCGCACTCCCCTCCGCTTCCAGATCCACGCTCGGTACAGAGTCGACGCTCGCTACCGGCTCTGGCAGTAATTGGATATTCACCAGCTCCCCCAGCTCTTCCAGGGACGCAGCGGTCGCCGTACCAAAACGGTATGCCTCAGTCGGTGTCACCGGCTGACACAGCAAATTGGAAAACGCCCAGACGGCTCGCGCACGACCAGAGCCGTCGGTCTGCCCATAGACAGCATCAGGATTGACCTCGCTAACGGAACCATCGGCGAACCACACTTGTGTCGCATGCGCGCGCATGGCCTCAACCTTGGCAGCCACAGCGGCATCATCCAGCTGAACCTCGAAACGGCCGGTCACGGTAGCGAAGTCGTCGACATCGCATGCCTGCCAGCTCTCCGGCACCACGGTAATGGCATCCAGCCCCGCCACCATTGCCTCACGATCGGTGACCGCCCACAGCGTCGGAAAGCGATTTCCGCACGCCGCGACAGTGATATCGTGTGCGCGAATGTGGTCCGGGTGCCCATAGCCACCATCGGCATCGTAGGTAATGACCAGGTCTGGCTGCAGCTCATCGAGGATGGTGCGAAGCTGGGCTACCGCCTCATCACCTGAGTTCATGAACGCACGGGGATGCTCATTACCCTTGTCCCCTGCCATACCGGAATCACGCCAACGCCCGGCACCACCGAGGAAACGTGGCGCATTGTCTGGGCTATTGGCCCCCAGCGCACGCAGCGCCGAGCGCAACTCGGCGACGCGGAAACCGCCCAACTGGTCAGCTTCATCAGCAACTAGCCCCTGGTACGGCGCGCCGATGACCTCTCCCAGCTCGCCCATCGTGCAGGTCACTACGCTTACCGACGCTCCGGAGCGCGCGGCAGCCGCAATCAAACCACCTGTCCAAATGGACTCGTCATCTGGATGTGCGTGAACAAAAAGTAACTTCACGGGCTTTCTTACTTCCCCTTGTTCTCCTGGCCGGCGTTATCGCGGACTTCTTGGTTCTGACCCGAACCGTCCTGCTCAGTATCTTCGCGCGGATTATCTCCCGGTTGAGAATTCTCCGACGATTCTCGAGTCCCGCTTTGCGTCGCGACTCGGCGAATCTCACCCAGAACACCGAGGCGGCCCAACACTGGGTCATCAGTCCACTGCGAAGAGTCCTTCCGCCCGGTAATTGTAATTTCCGGGCTGACGACCGTCAGCAAGCCGTCTTTCACCAAGGTCAGCTCGATACTGTGGCCAGCAATGATATCGGCGAGTTCAGCGGGCAACGCAGAACTGTCGGGAGCGAGCAGCTCATCAACCTGCGAGTCACAAAGGCCGGAAAGATTCTCGCTCCGAGCAGCCGATTTCGGAGCGACAGGTACTCCATTTAGGTCAGCCGGCTCCGCTGAGGTAGAAGATTTGGACCGTTCAGACGGTGTTGTCCCGTCCAGCGAGCTCTCCTCTTCAGCACTCTTTTCCCGATCTCCACTTGGCGCGGGCTTTGTCGAACTGTCAACGCCCTCAGACTCAGACTCGGATTCTGACTCAGACTCGGTAGCCGACTCTGCGCCTGCTTCATCCAAGTCCTTCGGCGGTAGCGAACTGATCGAGCCTTCCGTACACGCATAGCGTTCCCGGGCCGCCTGGACGGAATTGGGCTGCTCTGCCCATGCCACCACGGCATCGACGGTTCCGTAGGGCAACGAAGACCGCAGCATGTCCGCCGGAGAATACGAAACAACGGTGGCGGGGATACCAGCTGCAGTCAACTGGTCAGCGACCGCAAAAGCCGCAGCGCGTGCCGCTATACCGTCGCTAATGATGCCGATTCGTAGCGGATTGTCCTCAGTAAAACCGGCCTGTGGCGCCTCGGATTTCTCCTGTTCACCACCGTCACCAGAACCACCCGCGATTCGGCGTCCGGTGGCCACCTCTGAGACCTGTGCAACGTTGATGGTGCGCAGAATGGCCCGGCGGACGGACTCGTCGGCAAGCCTGCTCGACGCGAGGTTGGTACTGAAAACCAGTTCCCGGTTGGGCTCATGGAAGAACTCAGCAACACCGGGGACCAGACCGTACGTCAGCTCAGAGGTCTCCGTCGGACGGACCTGCACGGCCTGGATCTGCCTCGACCGCAGTTGCTCCGCACCATCGATGGCACTACGCATGGCACGCAGCGTAATAACCTCCGAGGCTGCTGGCTGCTCACCCCAGTAGCGGTCATTTCGAACCAGTCGAATGATGTTGCGGCCGACATCCATCGACTCGACGGTGTACTGCCCACCGGAGGCCGGGAAACGGCTGGCCAGCCCCTCGGAAAAACCATCAGTGTTCGACCGCATCAAATGCGCTGGCAAGAGATGTGCAAACAGGCGCTGCCAATGCGTAATCGGCTGAGTGAACGTCACATCAATCTGACGGCCACCGTCGGAGACATCAATGGATTTAATCAGCTCATAAGTCGCCGTATCCAGCGATCCTGGCGTGGACGTGACTTGGGAAAACAGGTAGCGGAAGTCCTCGCCACTGATTGGCGTACCATCGCTCCACTGCGCCCCTTTTCGAATGCGGTAGCGGACATGCTCTGCCGCTACCGTCGGATCCGTGATGTCAACATCGGCCGCTTTCCCGTTTCCAGCTCCGTTTCTGGCGTCACCGTCTTTGCTGTCATCACTCTCGATGACCTGCACGGAATCCAGCAAGTCGGAGTTGAGCAGCCACTGGGGAGCTCCTGCCGAGCGAGCATTGGCAGCGTTATCCACCACTCCGGGAGCTTGCGCGGAGGCACTAGCGTCACCAGCCTCGCCCTCTACCGGCGCAGGGGTGAAAACACTAGGCAGTGTCAGTCGCGCTACCAGGCTGGTCACCGGGGAGACGTCGGCAAGCAAATGCGGATTGAAGCCTTCGACAAACTCGTCGACACCGACCGTGACTTCACGCATCTTTTTGGCCTGGTCAGCGGTGTCTTCCTGTTGCACCGGCGCTTCCTGCTGCCCGGGCACAGTCGGAGCGTCCGACGGGCGAGCCATGCACGAAGACGCCAAAGCCGCCGTCACGCAGAGTGTCGATGCTACGAAAAATCGACGAGAAGCTGCGTGACGACGGCTGCGAATAAACATATTCACGAGATTACTCGACACCTGGTCGAGTCAGTTACCCCGAGACTGGTTTTTCAGGTGGTCCAGTCCCCTAGCAACCCGAATTACTTCTTATTCATGGCCTTCGCGCGGGAACGAGCGCGAGCGCGATCGGTAGCGCTGAGGATCTGCTTGCGTACGCGGATACCCTCCGGGGTGACCTCAACACATTCGTCAGCGCCACAGAACTCCATAGCCTCATCGAGGGAAAGCTTGTGCGCCTTCTCCAGAGTCACGGTCGCATCAGCCGAGGCTGCGCGCATATTGGTCAGCTTCTTTTCCTTGGTGATGTTGATGTCCATGTCCTCATCACGCGGATTCTGGCCAACGACCATGCCCTCGTAAGCCTGGTCACCCGGCTCGACGAAGAAGGTGCCGCGGTCAGAAAGCTGGATTAGCGCGTAAGCGGTGATCTGACCAGTACGGTCAGC
The DNA here is from genome assembly GCF_001076435.1 of Corynebacterium sp. 401_CJEI. Taxonomy (NCBI): domain Bacteria; kingdom Bacillati; phylum Actinomycetota; class Actinomycetes; order Mycobacteriales; family Corynebacteriaceae; genus Corynebacterium; species Corynebacterium sp. 401_CJEI. The sequence continues at coordinate 74,609 of NZ_JVIP01000026.1, read as the reverse complement.
GACCAACGATCCCGTCGGACGGTCCTTAATCTCGCCTGCCCACTCGCCGTAGCCGGCCGAGTAGTGATTGGCGATACCGGTGCCCTTGGTCTCCGTCATGAAAGTAGTGCGGAAGCCAATCAGACCGCGGGACGGAATGAGGAACTCCATGCGCACCCAACCGGTGCCCTGGTTACCCATCTGCTCCATGCGCCCCTTACGAGCCGCCATCAGCTGAGTGACAGCACCCAGGTGCTCTTCAGGAACATCAATGGTCAGGTGCTCGTACGGCTCCTGAACCTTGCCGTCGACGGTCTTGGTAACAACCTGCGGCTTACCGACGGTCAGCTCAAAGCCCTCACGACGCATAGTTTCAACCAGAACGGACAGCGCCATTTCACCACGGCCCTGCACCTCCCAGGCATCCGGGCGCTCGGTCGGCAGCACGCGCAGCGAGACGTTACCAATCAGCTCCTGGTCCAGGCGGGCCTTGACCATACGAGCAGTCAGCTTATCGCCACCACCCTGGCCTGCCAGTGGCGAGGTGTTCACACCGATGGTCATGGAAATAGCCGGCTCATCGACCAGGATGCGCGGCAGCGGGTCCGGGTGCTCGACATCACAGAGAGAGTCACCGATCATGACCTCGTCGATACCGGAGATAGCGGCGATGTCACCTGCAATGGCCTCTTCAGCAGGTACGCGGGTCACGCCGACGGTACGCAGCAGCTCTGCAACCTTCGCGTTCTTGACATGCTCATTGCCCTCGGAATCGTAGTGAATCCACGAAATCTGCTGTCCCTTGCGGATACGGCCCTTGTGGATACGAATCAGACCAATTCGACCAAGGAAGGAGCTGGAGTCCAGGTTGGTCACCTGCGCCTGCAGCGGGGCATCGATCTCAGCGGACGGCTCCGGGAGCACCTCGGTGATGACGCCGAACAGCGGCTGCAGGTTCTCGGACTCCGGCAGGTTGCCGTTACCCGGGTTCTCGGTCGAAGCCTTACCGGCACGACCGGAGGCATAGAGAACCGGCAGCTCAAGGTTGCGCTCAGCGACCTCTGCAGCTTGCGGGTCTTCCAGGGTGGAGGCTAGCTCTAGCAGAAGATCCTGTGCTTCCTCGACAACCTCGTCGATACGTGCATCTGGACGGTCAGTCTTATTGACCACAATAATCACCGGCATGCAGGCAGCAAGCGCCTTGCCCAGGACGAAGCGGGTCTGCGGCAGCGGACCTTCAGAGGAGTCGATCAACAGCACGACGCCGTCAACCATGGACAGTGCGCGCTCCACCTCGCCACCAAAGTCGGCGTGACCAGGGGTGTCAATGACGTTGATGATGAGGTCTTCGCCGTTCTTGCCCTCACCTTTTCGGCGAATAGCGGTGTTCTTCGCCAAGATGGTGATGCCCTTTTCCTTTTCAAGGTCACCAGAGTCCATCACTCGGTCTGCAACTTCTTCGTGGTCGCTGAAAACGCCGGACTGCTCCAGCATGGCGTTCACGAGAGTGGTCTTGCCATGGTCGACGTGTGCGACAATGGCGACATTACGGAACTCGGTATCGCTCACAGGCGGATAGCTCCTAACAAGCTAAGAGGACTAAAAGAAAAAAGATACGGCCTTGCTCTAAAGAACTGTCTTTACGACTGCCTTTAACGCCCCGCATCAACGCGTAATAAAGCGTTCTACAGTGTACTCCTTCTTAATGGCCCTGCACATCTGGCAGAGATTCTCACAACCCCGAGCACCTATCCGTCATGCAAAGTGGCACTGCCACGCCACCCTTAGGGATAAATTACCCCCTTACTGCACCCCCGCTTTACCGACAGCCATAACGGCATATCCGCCAACGCCACAACGCTTCACGACGGCAATCTCTCAGCCCGCCATGTGACACATGTGACCAAATGCCATAGTTGTAACCCCACGGGATAAGACTTGACTTCACCCGCTTACGCGCTGCGAAACACCATTAACCCCACACGCATACATGAAGTCCCAATTTTCACAATCATCTCGTTCTACACCAAAAATCACTCTAATTAACTTGCGACACGCGGGAATCCGTGCGTTAATCCCCTGAGAAGATTCTGAACATTTCTTTTTCAAATCTTTCCAATTCACGTTGGAGTCGTTCTAAGATGAGCAACGATTCCGAAAATTTGATTCCGACTCCAATAGCCCACGAATGAGAGGTTCTTCACCGTGGTTTCGACTGGACGCTCCTTCCTGCGCCGTGCCGCAGCGACCTTGGGTGCAGCTGCAATTCTCACTGCGGGCATGACTCCCGCCGCTTCTGCTTCCCCGTCGCTGGACTCCCTGAACATCGCTTCGCCGAATCTCTACGGCAACGCGCGCGACATCATTAACTCCCCAGGCGTTCCTGAGGAAATTTCCAGCGCACTGAACAAGGGAATTGACTTCCTGACTGGTGAGGGCGAGGGCGAGCCGGGCTTCAAGGTTCCGGAAGGTGCCCCGAAGACCAACCAGTTCCTGCTGCCTACTGTTGCCGACAAGTGCATCGGCGGCGAAGGTCGTTCCTTCGGCCTGGCCACTACCGTTCCGGGCCCGGCAGACCTGCCTCTGCCAGGTGTTCCAGAAAACCAGCTTGGCTTCATTTTCACTGGCCTGGGCACCAAGCAGCTGGCTAAGCAGCAGGACACAGAGATGAATGTCTACTGGGTCAACGTTGCTAACGGCAAGTACGGCAAGACCACCCTGGAGAACAACGGCATCAACGCCGAGAAGGGCCCGGGCGCTGTCAACGGCACCGCTGACACGGGCAAGGGCGTCGTCATCGCTGTCATGCAGGGCGGTATCACCACTCAGGAAGAGCCTGGTCCGACCAACTGCAACTACACCCCGACCGCCGGCGTCTTCCCGGTCGGACTGAACTAAGTTTTTCTAGTTCTCCCCCTAGCCCTTTTTGCATCACGTATGCAGAAAGGGCTTTTCTATGCCCAAAAAGGCAACCCCTACACGTTAAGGTATTCGCATGTCCACTTCACCGGCCACTTCGGCTTCGACCGCGGCAGCTCCTGCACTCTCCCCAATTCGCTCGAGTCAGGACACACATCCTCCGAAAGTCGAGACCTTTGACCTACGTGAAATGGTCAACACCGACCCCAAGGGCTTTCAGCGCAATGTCGACGAGTTCCGAACTCTCACACCCAGCCGCCTTTATATGCGCCGTGGGATGGATCATCCAAAGTTTGGATATCTAGAGTCATTCCTGCTTGCCGACGAGGGGTTGCGCATCAGCATTTATCACTTCCGCCCGGGCGTGAAGGTGGAACACCAACGCTACGTCGATATTGTCAGCATCGACCGGACTGATCCGCAGTGCTGGCGTATGACCGATTTGTACCTCGACATCCTGCAGGCACCGACCGATCCTGAGGCCATAGCTCCCCTACCTGTCGATGCGACCACACAGATTCGCGTTGAAGATGTCGACGAGCTCGTCGCGGCCCACACCCAAGGGCTGATTAGCGATGAACTCACCGAATTCGCTATCGAGACCACGCTGACTGCACGCGCCGCAATCGCTGCACACGGTGACAACATTGATACGTGGATGCAGACTTTGAACCTCGATGCGACGTGGGCTGATGCTGTTGAGCTTTCGCCCGCAGCCTAAAATGACCACCTCAACAAGGAGTACCGCCCGTGTTCGATAACTTAACCGGCCCCATTCCTCCCGCCGGCCCTGATAGCAATGCGATCATCAAAGCCGTCCGAGCAGCATTTACCTCCTACTTTGAAGAGTCCAACCCCGGCGAAGCCCAGCTGACCTTCCTTGGCTCTGCGCCACTGAAGATGCTGCGCTTCGGACCTGACACAGACCGGATTGCCACCTATGCAACACTGGGTTGCAGTGCCGAGGCGATGCAAGATCCGTCCGCAATGGTGGTGGACACCAACTCTGGCCCGCGTGCCGAACTCATCTTGCCTATTCGTGGTGGACTGGACGAAGTCATCCGCCCGCTGGGTATTCTTGCCGCTTCCCCAAGCATCGAAGGCCTCGTCCTGACCGAGGGGGCACTTATTGACTTCGGCCAGCCACTGTGGGATCAGTCGCGCTTCACCGGTTTTGTGCTGCTCAAGGCAGAAATCCCGCCGGTCGCGGTGGAGGAAACCGAAGTCACAATCTTCCAGCCGGTCCCGGCCACGACCAACGAATTTGCCCTTGCTCGGGCTAAGGGCGTTGACGAACTGCGTCGCGTGTGGGAAACCCAAGGTGTCGACTTCACCGACCCGCACCGCACCAGCGCTGTATAGAAGTTAGCTTTTGTAGTGGTTGCCGGTTTTCTGCTCGTCGGCAAGCGATAAGTGCAACCTAGCAGTGACGTTTCGCGCCGCGACAGCGTGGTTTAGAGTGTGGAGTTATGGCAGTCAATTCGGCTAAAGACGTTCCTTTCCATGCAGCGCAGTCCTTTCGGTGGTGGCGGCTGGCGGTATATGTTTACGTCCCAGCGCTAATCCTCACCGTGGTCAGTTCCCTATTGAAATGGGACGCGACTGTTACGGAAGCGGCAAAGGCCAACAACATCGAGATTTCTGCTGCTCAGACCAGCTTGGCCGTGAGCTTCGCGTTCGCGATTATCGCGCAGACGGCAACGGCGATTGCGTGCTGGTGGCTTGCCGGCAAACTCCTTGAAGGATCGACTGCAGCGCGCACGGTGCTGTCCGTGGCGGCGGCAGTTTTTGTCATTAATGCATCAATGACTCTGGTCGGAACGATTTCCCAGATACGCTCCGGAGACTCGTCGGTGCTCGGTTTGATTACAGCTGGCCTGCTGATCGTTGCCTCTATCATCGCCGCAACTGCAACCGCCCAGTCCTACCGCGGCGAGCGAAACCAGAAGTTCTTTGTGACGACGTAGGCAGCTCTTAGAGATTTGGGGCGGGGCGGGGATGCCTTCCAGGGCCTCCACCGTCCGCTTTAGGTCGGCGTACATTTTAGGTATGCCCACTAATACTGAGAGCACCAGAAACATTTTGAATGGTCTCGCGTCCACCCAATCCCAGCGCGAGGAACTGTACAAATATTTCCACCAGCACCCTGAGCTTTCCATGCAGGAGCACAGCACTGCAGACCGGATTATTCAGGAGCTCGAAGCTTCAGGTATTTCCACACATCGCATCGGAGACACCGGCATCGTTGCCATTATTGAGAACGGTGCCGGGCCGATTGTAGCTATGCGCGCAGACATTGATGCGCTACCGGTGAAGGAGACTTCCGGCAAAGACTACGCCTCCACAGCAACGCAGATTGATGAAAAGACCGGCACAGAGGTCCCCGTCGCCCACGCTTGTGGGCACGACTTCCACCTGATGTCTTTGCTCACAGCGCTGCAGGCTTTCAACGAAAACCTTGATCAGTGGTCTGGCACATTCATCGGTATTTTCCAACCCGCTGAAGAAACCGCCGAAGGTGCACGCGCAATGCTGGCGGCAGATCTGGAGAAGGCTATTCCGCGTCCCGATGTTTATCTCGGTCAACACGTACTAGCTAGCTTGCCCGGCGGCTATGTGGGCACTCGCCGCGGGCCAGTTCTCTCCTCTGCATTCTCGGTCAAAGTCACTGTGTACGGTAATGGCTCCCATGGATCCATGCCGGAGCTCAGTGTCGATCCCGTTGTCTTGGCATCCACCATTGTGATGCGTCTTCAGACGATTGTCTCGCGTGAGGTAGCAGCCACCGAGACCGCAGTGGTGACCGTTGGCGCGATTCAGGCGGGAACTAAGTCCAACATCATCCCTGACTCCGCAGAGCTGCTCATCAACACTCGTGCCTACAACAGCGCCGTGACCGAACACCTCAAAGAGGCAATCGAGCGCATTGTACGAGCAGAATGCGTTGCTGCCCGCTGCCCTCAAGACCCGGAGTTCACTTACTACGACCGCTATCCCCTCACGAATAATGACGGGGATGCCACGAATACTGTGCGCGAGGCATTCGACGCGTACTTCGGTGAAGAAGTCTCCGACTTGGACGCAGTGCCCGCCTCTGAAGATTTCTCAATCATCCCCGATGCGCTTGGAGTGCCATATACGTACTGGGGGCTCGGCGGTTTCGCAGATGAGAGCAGCGCCGTTGGCAACCACAACCCAGCTTTCGCCCCTGACCTCCAACCCACTCTTGACCGGGGAGCAGAGGCAATCGTTGTAGCTGCCTGTGCTTGGTTGGCGAAATGAGGGTGTGATTAGCGAGGCTGATGCGTGCGGCTGCTGGCGAGCTGGTGGATGGTGTAGTGCCGGACTCGTGCGGGACTCGTGCGGGACTCGTGCGGGACGGCCGAAAAAACCGGGGGTTAAGCGAACAAGTAGGCCCCGGCGCACGCCGACCGGACATGCTTCTTGCTACTTAACCCAAAAACTTACGGGCTGCAAATGTGAAACTGTATGAGTTTATGACACTTTGAAGCCGTTTTTCGGGCCATTTCTGTCATAAACGCAGTCAGTAACTCGCATCGCCCCACCGCCGCCGACCATAAACGCAGTCACTAGCGCGCGTTGGGGTTAAGAGACAAATTCTGGGTGATGTGGCAGCATGAAAAAGCCCCCGCCTTGGTAGCGAGGGCTTAGCGTTTGCGCTGGTGATTAGCGCTTTTGTGCGTCTGCGAGAATCTGGCGACCTGCGACCATGCGGCAAATCTGGTTAGTGCCCTCGTAGATCTGGGTGATCTTGGCGTCACGCATCATGCGCTCAACCGGGAAGTCACGGGTGAAGCCGTAACCGCCGAGCAGCTGCACGGCATCAGTGGTGACCTGCATAGCAACGTCAGAGGCGAAGGTCTTGGCGTTTGCGGCCATCAGACCCAGGCGAGCGCCGCCCTCAGCAGTGCCGCGCTCAGCGTTAGCGGCTGCGGTGTAGACCATGAGACGAGCAGCGTCAATCTTCATACGCATGTCAGCCAGCATGAACTGGGTGTTCTGGAAAGCAGCAATCGGCTTGCCGAACTGCTGGCGCTCCTGCACGTAACCAACGGCGTAGTCGTATGCACCCTGCGCGATGCCCAGTGCCTGTGCACCAATAGTCGGGCGAGTGTGGTCCAGGGTCTCCAGGGCAGTCTTGAAACCGGTGCCCTCTTCGCCGATGATGCGGTCAGCCGGGATGCGGCAGTTTTCGAAGTACAGCTCCGCGGTCGGGGAACCCTTGATACCCAGCTTGTGCTCCAGGCCACCGACGCGGAAACCCTCGTCGTCCTTGTGGACCATGAATGCAGAGATGCCGTTGGCACCCTTCTCCGGGTCGGTGACAGCCATGACGGTGTACCAGGTGGAGCGGCCACCGTTAGTGATGAAGCACTTGGAGCCGTTGAGGACCCACTCATCGCCCTCACGGACCGCGCGGGTCTTCATGGAACCGGCATCCGAACCGGCCTCACGCTCAGTCAGTGCGTAGGAAGCCATTTCACCGTTGGCGATGTCCGGCAGGACCTTGCTCTTCAGCTCGTCGGAGCCCTTGAGGATCAAGCCCATGGTGCCCAGCTTGTTCACAGCCGGGATAAGAGAAGCCGAGCCACAGACACGAGCAACTTCCTCAATGACAATGCAGGCCGCAACCGAGTCCGCACCCTGACCACCGAACTGCTCCGGCACGTGGACGGCGTTGAATCCAGCCTCGTTGAGAGCCTTCAGGGCCTCCTCCGGGAAACGCTCGTTCTCATCGACGTCCGCTGCGTACGGAGCAATCTGCTTCTCCGCCAGATCACGGATAACGGCGCGGAGCTCCTGGTGCTCCTCTGGCAGCTGGAACAGGTCGAATCCTGGGGTCAAAGCCATGTGGGTGTTCCTCCCGATTTAATGATTCCGATGTCGTGTTCGATATCGCGCTCTACGCATTTCTACGCAGCACTATCACCGCACGACGTATTTATCTTCGTTCGATACTAGTGGCTAACGCTTCGCCCTACCCGCGAAATTCGTAAAATTCTCGCGTTGCCGCTCGGCGCCCACAGAATAAACTGCGCGAGGAATTCCCGCAGCAGCGATGTCGCCCAGTACCTCAACGGCGTATAGGCGCCGACGACACACCAGGGTTCCAGCCCCCGTTCGCGCATGAGCTTCGCTACCCGTGGCGCATGAAAATCACTGGTCACAACAACCGTTCCAGCGCTCAACGCACCGTCCATGCCGCGCATCAATTCGCACGCATAGTCAATGTTTTCCGACGTATTCGTCGATTGGTCCTCGGGGATCAACTCGATGTCGCCGCGCTTTACGACGTCCCCAGCGTTCGCCTCCAACCACTCCACCATGGCGTCCGCTTCGGAGCAGGTGGCATCTGTCACCGCTTCACTGCCGACCCCACCGGAGCAGATGATTCGCTCGGTACGCTCATCACACGCTGAGACTGCTCGCTGTAATCTTCTGGCCAGCAGGGCCGAGGGCCGATTGTTCTTCAATCCGCATCCCAGTACAACCACGGTGTGTGGCGGCAGAGTTGGTTTTTGGGCTGCACATCGAAGGCGAACGGCCTCGAAAACGATCGCTGCGGCTCCTGGTACTGCGAGGCCGGCGAGCAGGGGCGTCGTCAAGCGATGCGATGCGCGAGCGTAGTAGGCGCGGCAGCTGGCCAGTGTCCACGCGGCACCTACTGTGGGAAGAACCCACCGCGGAGGTCTGCGATTGGGCAGGCGTGGTGGGCGTAGCTCCGAATTAGCGGCGACGCGTAGTCCGCCGACGAGGAGCATGGAACCGAAGCCTGCACCGAGGCACGCGAGTGTTTTTCTCATCAGAGCTTCCACGTTAACTGTTCTGGGACGTTGATGGTCCAGTCGACGAGCTGTTGCGGATTGTGCTTCGCCATATGCTGGGATTCCTGCTCGGCCCACATGTCCCAGTGTTCCTCGAAGTGGTCGTCGCGAGCCATGGCACGGGCAAATCGAGTCTGTGTGTCCAGCTCTACCCAGACTCCCCAGGCGTTGCCGTCGCCGATGGCGCGGGCAGCGGCAAGGTTAGCTTCAGTGACAGCGCCGCAGCCTTCGACGATGAGCGAGGAGTCCGGTGGCGTGGGGACCCACTCGGCGAATTCACTGGCGTACCAGTCCCACCGGCGATACCCGCGCTCATCGGCCGGTAGAGCGGGGTTCAAAATGGTCTCCGCAACTGCGGCCGATGCTTTCTGCAGACCGGACCAGCCCGGATATACATCCTCCAAGTGGATAACTGGCCAACCGAGGATACTGTGCAACTTTGCCGAAAAGGTGGTTTTGCCACTGCCGGAACGGCCATCGATAAGCAGAATCATCGTGATCGAAACGCCTTTGCTACGCCACACCCAGGAAGCGGAACTCCCCGGCCCACACGGAAATACCGATTGCTGCGACGGCGATGGCAAGGCAGGCGGCCATGGTGACATAGTCACGCGCGGCCAATGTCGAGGTGTGCCACCACGTACGCTTAATCGGTGCGCCAAAGCCGCGGGCTTCCATGGCTGTAGCCAGTTTGGTGCCGCGGCGCAGCGCGAACACCAGCAGAGCGAACACCTGGGAAATAGTGCGGCGGATTGCGCCGTGGTCACCCAAACCGCGTGCTCGACGGGCTCGGGTCAGCGCCTGCCAATCGCTGATGAATAGGCCGACGAGCCGCAAACTCGCCACCGTTGCCAGCACAAACCGGCTGGGCAGCTTGAGAATCTGCGCCAGCCCATTGCCCAGATCGGTGGGGTCGATATTGGCTGTCAACACGACAACTGGAGTACCGATAGCCAGCACACGCAACATGATCGCGATGGCCAGGGAAATGGAATTATCCGTCACATGCGCAAGCAGGAAGGAGAAATACTCTTTGCCCTCCGGGTTGCCGTAGAGCGCCATCGAGATGCCCGAGATGGGCGCGGCGATAAGAAGTGGCAGGCTGCGTCCTAGAAAACGACGAAAACCCAAACCCGACAGCGGCACCAAGAAAAGCGTGCAGACAAGCGCAACCACTGCGGAGACCCAGTCGATGGAAATCAGCAGCGGTGTGGTGAGCAAGAATAGGCCCAGTACTCTCGCCACCGGGTTGACCGTCGCGAGGAAAGGCTGCTTACTCGAAATGGCGCTCTGCGTACCTTCAGCCGTACCGGCGGAACCGACTTCAGTCACGATTTCCCTCCTGCTTCGCCCTGGCCGCGCGCACCGCTAGTGCGGCTCGGACCGGCCTGCTCCCCTGAACCACGCTGTCCCGGCGCCGCACGGCCTGACCGCTCCGGATGAAACGAATCCATGTCGATGACGTAGTCCCCCATCGCTTGTACCACCAATGGATCGTGGGTAATCGAGATAACAGTTCGGCCGTCGTCAGCAAGCTGGCGAAGCAAAGTGAGCAGCTCGGTGAATGTCCGGCGGTCTTGGCCGAACGTCGGTTCGTCGAGAAGCACAATATCCGGCGCTGTCGCCAGCATTGTCGCCACCGACAGACGTCGCTTCTCACCGCCGGACAGCGAGAACGGATTCGCCTTGGTCAGAGCCGTTAGCCGCAGCCGCTCAAGTAATTCCTCGATGCGCTGATCAGCGTTGACACCGACAAGCTTGGGGCCAAGCTGCAACTCTTCCAGCACTGTGCCAGTGACAAATTGATGCTCGGGGTCCTGGAACACCGTGCCAATCCGAGTAGCCAACTTCTTCGACGGCCATTTCCACGGCGCACTACCGCTGCCGGCCACTTGGACCGTGCCCGCCATCGGCTCAAGCAGGCCGCCGAGCGTCAGCGCTAACGTGGACTTCCCGCTGCCATTGTGACCAACAATGCAGGTGGAAGCTTCAGATGGAATAGAAACGGATACATCGCGAGCAATCGGATCAACATTTTCGCCACCGCGGAACCACGACTTCTTCGCGCCATAGCCGATGTCCAGCCCACGGGTTTCGATCGCGATGTCACCGCTAGGGTGCCCGTCCTGGTCGCGGGCAACTGAACGCGCGTCCGGCAGCGCAGGCGGAGCTCCCGGAATCCACACCCCAGCATCCGTCAGAGCTTGCCCGTGGTCTTCCAAGACCCGATGCGGTGCACCATCGGCAATCACACCTCCGCGGCCCAGCACGATGATGCGGTCGACCACATCGACCCACGCATCCACTCGATGCTCGACCACAATCAGTGCCGCACCGGTCCTCTCCGCCGCGGTAATCGCAGCATCGCGTAGTACCGGCACACCGGCCGGGTCGATGTTGGCCGTCGGCTCGTCCAAACAAATGACCCGTGCGCCCATTGCCAGCACACCTGCCAATGCGAGGCGCTGCTTCTGCCCACCCGAAAGTCTGTGCGTGGGATGATCCAGCGGCAAATCCAGCCCCACCAAATCCAGGCTGGCGCGCACTCGGTTGCCAATCTCAGCTGGGGCAACGCCCAGGTTTTCCGCACCAAAGGCAACATCGTCGCCAACGCGAGCACTAATCGTCTGCGAGTCAGGGTCTTGCAGCACCAAGCCCACCGAACCCCGTGCGGAAGCAGGAGTACGACCTTCAATCAGGAGCTTTCCGGTGGCTTCGCCATCGGAGTCGTCGCCAAGCACGCCAGCAATAGCGGCGAGCAGCGTCGACTTCCCCATCCCCGACGCGCCGAGCAACAGCACCTTTTCACCGCGCTCGATGTCCAGCGTGATGTCGTTCAGTACCGCAGCTTTGCGCCCCGCGTGCCGATATCCGAACCCCCGCGCGCTCACCGCAGGGACATTTCCGCTTGACGACGGCCCCCGCGTCAACGCCTCATCTGTCATCGATTTTCCTAGACGTCGTCGTGCCGCTCTCGCCCGATGGCAAAACGATCCAGCGCTCCAGTTGCCGCCAGTGCCTTAGCCAGGAAGTAAGCCAGCAGACCGGCGAGGACGGCACCCGACAGCGCCGTGGAGATCAGGTAGATGACGTTGAATTCGAAAGTCTTGGCCAGGTTGCCGGTGAAAAGCTCAAAAGTCCACGCGCCGACACCTGCCATGAGACCCGAGATAACCACGGTGACCAGGTTGTAGCTCTTATACGCCAAAATGAGGAACACCAGCTCCGCGCCGAGCCCCTGCGCCAAACCTGAGTACAGGGTGGAGATACCCCACTGGTTACCGATCAGTGCTGAAACCGTCGCTGCGATTACCTCGACGAAGATAGCGGCACCCGGCTTGCGAATGATGTACGCGCCGAGCGGACCACCGAGGAACCACATACCAGCGACCAAACCGCCAAGACCAGGAGTAAGCGCGTTGACTGCTTCATAGCCCGCACCGCCGATGATGTTCCAGATAACAAAAATCAGGCCAACGGCCACGCCGATAACAGCTGCAATGATGATGTCAATATTTCGCCACGAGAAGTTAGTGCGCGCTGCACTCGCCGATTGCGTCATCCCACTTGCTCCTATTTTTCTTTAACTCGAGCGGCATTGCTCAAACATTATTGATGTATTCATTAGCGGCGTATGAAGCCTGTGTCGACACGCCCTAAGCACTAACTTTTGCCTACCCTACCGCGCCCAGCAGATGGCCTAGATAACATAAGGAACCATGACTAAAGCCGAGCGGTCATCTACAGGAGATACCCCAACTGCCCAAACCCCTCATACGCCGACAGTGGGCGATGAGGGGACAGTCGCGGATTCCGCAGTGAAAACTGCCGAGGCCCCTGGTGCTGACAACACCGCTGAGCAGGAAAGTTCTCGCCCATACTACATGCCCACATTGACGTGGGGCGAGAGACTTGACCTGTCTGCGAAGCAATGGTGGCCTCTCATCGGAGTTGTTATTGCGATACAGCTTGTCGCTCGCATTCTGGTGCTGACTAGCCATGGTTTTTACTGGGATGACTTCATCATTGTTGGCCACCTTTACGACACCCCACTGCTGAGCAAGGACTACCTGCTTCAGGATCACGACGGGCACCTTGCACCACTGGCCTTCTTGGTGCAAGGCCTCTATCACCTCATCGCGCCGTGGAACTGGTGGCTACCGGCTATCACCATGGCCGTGATGTCGGTAGTGCTGACATACGCCACAGCTAAACTCTTTGAGCTTCTCACCGGCCGCACGCTGGTATCGCTCTTCCTCATCACGGTCGTCGCCTGGACTCCGCTGATGCTTCCGGGCGACACCTGGTGGTCGGCCGCGGCCAATTCCCAGCCGTTCCACCTAGCATTCGTGGTTTTCATGATTGTCGCCATTCGCACCACTATGCGTCGTTCCTTCGGCCCCCGCCCGTGGGAAGCCGTAGGCCTGTTCGTGCTGCTGGCAGTGGCGCTGGGATTCTTTGAGAAGTCCCTGGCTATCGCACCGATCTCCATGCTGGTTGTCGTCACTTTGGCTTACATGGAGCGCAGAAATATCCTGCAGGTTCTCCGCCGTGGCCTCGTCATCTGGATCCCATCGATGCTGCTGACCGGCGCCTGGGCACTGTGGTACTACTTCGGCCCCGCCGAAACCACTGGCTTCATTTCCGACAAGCTACAGCCCGAACTGTTCTTCAACGGCCTCGGCCAGATTTTTGCCGGCATCATCGGCGGACCAACAAGCTGGGAACGCTGGGCTCCGGGACAGCCGTTTGCCTCCGCTTCGTCTCAGCTGATTACTCTCGGCGGCATTATCCTGTTGATTCTGTCCGCCACCCTCATCGGCCGCGATTACCGTGGCTGGGCTCCGTGGACGCTATCGGTGGCGTACATGTTCACCACCTTGTTCGCCATCACCCTGTTCCGCTCGGGAGAGAACACCTCTGGCGTGCTGGCGCACACTTTGCACTACTACTCTGATGTCGCGCTCGTGATCGTAATCTGCGTCGCGATCTCCCTGGCTGGACTCCCACCGAAGGACGAGGCGCCAGCGCTGCTACCGGCTCGTACGCACATTCTGATTTGGTCGCTGGGCATCGCGCTGGCTGTCACCTCCACGATTTCCGTGGTCACTTACCGCAATGCCTGGTCTGATGACATCGCAATGGAGTGGATCGGCAACACCAAGGCGTCGCTGTCCGCGCTGCGCGAGGAAGCCGATGCCGCTGGCCCCGACAAGGCGATCGACTACAATCTCATCGACCAGCCCGTCCCCTTCGAAGTTCTCGTGCCCGTCGCCGCTCCGATGAACATGTACTCGCGGGTGTTTGATGCGGTCTCCGATCGCCCGCCGTTTGAGCGCGTCACCGGTCACCCGCGCATGTTCAATACAGACGGTTCGCTTATCGACGCCAAGGTCTCCGAGGTCACCCGTGTCACTGACGGCCCTGTCGAGCAGTGTGGCCATCGCATCACAGTTGGCGAGGACGGCACCGCGTCGGAGGACATCAAGTTGGAGAACATCATCAAGCTCGGTGACTGGGTGCTTGAGTTCCCGGCCACCGCCTCCGAGGACATGGATGTGCGCCTGTCGCTCCCCAATCCTTTCGAGACTGAAGAGCAAACCCGCGGTGGTTCCACAGTCGTGAAGATGAACAACGATCTGCGACCGCGCTATGTGTACCTCAACGGTGGCGGAAATACTCTCCATGTCGATGTGGAAAAGGCGACTCCGGGGGCAACCCTATGCATCGGCGCGGGGGCGATTGGCCCCTTGGTTCCCGCAAGCCGTTAAGAATCCTCTAAGATATTGCTTTAAGATAATGTGAGAAAAGTTTATTAGCCCCTTGCAGCTATTGTTTTTCCGACAGAGGAGCCACATCCATGCGTAACCGCATCGCCGGCGCTATCGCCGCATCCGCCATTGCCGCAGCAGCCCTGGTCGCTTGCTCTCCCCCGAATCAGGTTGACTCGGACGTGAAGGTCGGCGACCAGGCCAACCCGTCGGAGACCTTCGAGCAGAAGGCCACCACTCCGGCATCCTCCGACGAGATGACCCCTGCTGAGACCGCAGAGATGTAATCACTGCATCTGCGAAAACAGGGGTAGCCAGCAAACATAAACGCAGTCACTACCCCTTGTGCCCACTCATCGATGGGGCACGAAAGAATTACCGCCTGGACATTGTGTCCGGGCGGTTTTGGTTCTCCGGGGCAGCCTAGAGCCGCCTAGAGAGCCTAGGAAAACTCAAATTCCACGTGGTCACCATCACGGATCACCGCGCTGGTTGCGCCGTTTTCCAGGTTCAGCTCGACAACGAGCGAGGGCATCTCGCCGGAAGCTCCAGCCTCACCCGAGGCCCCGGCAGCATCGTCCACGAGCGCCGCATCGGTCGCGATCACGCGGTAGCGAAGGAAACCATTGCGCAATTCATCAGTCTCCACGCGAGCGGAGTGCAGCCATGGGAAGCGGCGGCGCAACGCAACGAGCTGCTGATAGGAGCGGTAGAGAGCCTCGCCGAGCGTAGAGAGTTCCTCCGGGCTATCCGGGAACACTGGACGGACCTGGTCGTCACCGCCGATGCGTTCCTCTTTGAGACCGGTATAGCCCTGTTCGTCACCGTAGTAGACCAGTGGCACACCGGCCACGGTAAACAGCACCGCTGCCGCCAGCACGGCCTTGTCGGCCCCTACCTGTGTCGCAATGCGTGAAACATCGTGGTTTCCCACAAACGTCACCGGCACAAAAGACTCCGCGAAGGTGTTATGGCGCTTCAGAGTCCAGTCCAACTCGAAGAAGTTTTCCTCCTTCAGCGCCGACCAGGTCGCTTTCCACAGCTCGTATTCCGTCACCGAGTCCATGCCGGACACCGACACAATCTCCGCATAGTCGCCGTGGATGACCTCCCCGTAGATAAAAGCATGCGGGTGCTCAGCACGCACTCGCGGCAAAACCTTGTGCCAGAACTGTGGATCCACTGCGTAGGCCGCATCCAGGCGCCAGCCATCAATCCCCCGCGCCAGCCAGTAATTCATGACGTTCACGACAAAATCAACAGTCGCGTCACTGGTGTGATCGAATTCGACCAAACTCTCATGTCCCTCAAACACCGGCGCGGTCATGTCGCCATCTGAGTGCGTAAACGCAAAGAGCTGCGCTTCTTCAGAGTCAGGGTTTTCCTTCGCGGTCTTCAGCGCGGGCGCCTCTGACCCGATGTGGTTGAAGACACCGTCGAAAAGCACTTTGATGCCGCGCTCATGGGCAGCTTCGATGACGGCCTTCATGTCCTCTTCGGTGCCCAGGCGCGAGTCGATGCGGTAGTAGTCCTCGGTATCGTAGCCGTGGCTAGTCGACTCGAATACTGGCGCCAGCTGCAGGACGTTGAGCCCGAGCTCCTGGACGTACGGAAGCCAGTCAATCAGTTTGCGAATTCGATTGACCGGCGCGGCGCCTCGATCCTTCTCACGGATGGGCGCTCCCACAAACCCCAGTGGATAGACGTGCCATCCAATCGCCCACTTCGTCCACTCAGGTGCGGCGCCAGCGAGCGTCTTATCAGGGGCGTTGGGGGTAGTGGACATTGTCCTATGCATCCTCTCTAGGTGCCTGAGGCTGATTGGAATTATCTGGTGCCGTCGCAGCCTCAGGGGTCGGTGAGGTCTCCCCCGCCGATTCGCTTGACGACGCCCGCGCCTGGCCCGCATGCGACTTCGGCGTGCCAAGGCCTGCATTCCGCGGCCGTGGAGGCACGGAACCTGCTGCGGGCATGGTCGGAGATGCGACAGGGCGCTCCGGCGGTTGGCTCTTCGACGGGTTCAGTGCATCCAGCGCGATTTGAATTTCCGTGCGCATGCCGCTGACCATGGCTCTCTCCACAATTTTAAACTTGGAGTTGTGAAGAAAGAAGGGATTACCCGCTTCCGGGCCACCGGTGCCGAGGAACATGTAACAACCCGGCGCTTCACGGGAAAAATACGAGAAATCATCCGAAGGAGCCCACGGATCGGCAGCGAACACCTTGGACTTGCCAACCGCCTTCGTCGCCGCATGCCACGCACGATTGACCGCAATGTCGGCGTTGACCACCATCGGGTACGGAATCTGCCAGTCGAAAGTCGCCTGTGCACCGTGAGCCTGGCAGACGCCGTTGACGACGGCCTCGATACGCTGGCAGACAATCTCCCAGTCGGCCTCATCCACCGAGCGGATGGACACTTCCAGGTTGGCCGTATCCGGAATCACGTTGCCGGCCTCACCTGAATGCAGTGAGCCGACATTGACAATGTTCATGTGCTTCGGATCCACATCGCGGGAGACAATCGTGTTCAGCATGAGAGTCGCCTCGCTGGCGATGAGCACCGGGTCAATCGACAGCTGCGGGTTCGAGGAGTGTCCGCCACGGCCACGAATCGCGATGGAGACAATGCCCGACATGGTTGTCACTCGCCCAGCGCAAATCCCCACATGCCCCACCGGATGCGGCGCGACGTGGAAGGCATAGACCTCATCTAAGTCATCGGCGGCGCCCTTGTCGACCAGCTCACGAGCCCCGCCCGGCAGCATTTCTTCGGCGTGCTGGAAGATGCACAGCACCTTGCCGTGCAGCTGATCGCGCATTCCGGAAAGCACCTTCGCAGTGCCCAGCAGCATCGCCGTGTGAACATCATGACCACAGGCGTGCATCACACCCGGCGTGCGCGAGGCGTACGGCAGTCCCGTTTCCTCCTGAATCGGCAGGGCGTCAATATCCGCGCGGTAGCCAATCACACGGCCAGTGCTGGGGTCGCCCGCTGTTCCCTCGATGACGCCAATTACGGACGTCGGGGTCAACCGGTACGTCGGGATGTCCCACTGATTGAGCAAATCCTCAATCATGTCCGAGGTCCTGTACTCCCGGAAGCTCAGCTCCGGATTCTGGTGCAGTTGGCGACGCCATGCCACCGCCTCTTCGATAGGTACTTCAAGGCGGTGCGACGGCAGGGTGTCGTTAGCATCAGTCATGGTTCATAGCATGACAGAAAATAGGCTCCACGACGAGCAGCTACGGAAACTCCCTCACCCATTTTCGCTTCACGACGGCCACAGCGCCCCGACATCTCCCCTGCTAGAGGTGACTTCAGCGCTGCCAGCGAGCTGCTAGTTTCCGGCACCCCAGAAATCCACGGTGAGTTCGGCCAACCACCATGGATCAATCGTGCCGCACATCTCACGCGCCGAGTGCATGGAAACCATCGCAGCTCCGATATCAATGGTGTCGATACCCAGTCGCGTTGCAGTGATCGGGCCGATAGTGGAGCCACATGGCTTGTGGTTCGCAGAGACAAAATACTGCACCGGCACTTCCTGGCCAATGCGCTTGGAGGTTCCCGCTGCGATTCGGACAACCTCCGCCTGACCGGCCGCCGTGGTGGCGTAGCGCTGGTTGGCATTTATCTTCACCACTGGGCCAGCATTGAGTTCCGGCTGGTGCCCCGGCTCGTGTTCGCCTGCATAGTTCGGGTGCACACCGTGTGCGCCGTCGGCCGAGAGACAGATGGAACCGCGGTAGAGCTGCTGGGTGCGTTCCAGGTCTGCGCCTGTGTCCGCTGCGATGCGGGACAGAACGTCGGCAAGCAGTGGCCCTGCAGCGCCCGTGGTGGAGGCGGACCCAACTTCCTCGTGGTCGAAAGCGACCATGACAGGGATGGTGGTTGACGTGCTCCAGTTTTGACGGAGCAAGGTCTCGAAGGCGACCAGGGAGGAGTGGACGCTGAGCAGGTTGTCGAGTCGACCTGAAGCCAGGAACTCATCGTGAGCACCAAAGGTGCGCGGCTGCTGGGTGTCGAAGGAAATGAGGTCCCAGGCGACGATGTCGTCGATAGACAGTCCCGCAGCATCGGCGATGACCTGGTGCACATCGGTACCGAAGGTCTCCAGTCCGATGATCGGTGCAGTGTGATTCTGCTTGTGGAGCTTCAATCCCTCTTCGTTAACTGCACGATTGAGGTGGATAGCCAACTGCGGGATACGCGCGACCGGGCCAGTGCGAGCAAGGTGCTCATGGCCGTTTTTATCAATTACCCGACCAGCGAACTCGATTTCACGGTCGGTCCAGCTTCCCAACAACGCGCCGCCATAGACCTCTACAGCGACCTGCGCATAGCCTGCGGCGGAGGTGCGCGCGTTGGGCTTCATACGAAAACCGGGCGAATCCGTGTGAGAACCCACAATACGGAAACCGGTGAAATCGGCAGCCGGCGTCTCCGGGACGACCCAAGCAACGGCAGCGCCATCGCGACGCAGGACGTAGGCACCGGGCTCGCTTGGCCACTGCTCGTGCTCGTCGACGACCGTGGCACCGGCTGCACTCAGACGGTCAACGACCTGTTGTGCCGCATGAAATGAGCTTGGCGACGCAGCCACAAAATCTATTAAATCCTCAACGTGACTGAGCGCTGCCGCCGGAACGCTGCGCGATGCCGCGTCCGAGGTATCCGCCGAATCCGGGGACTCAGGGGTGGGTGCCGAAGAAATAGCCATAACCAAACTCCTACTTCACATTTGATTCCGGATTTCATTGTATTGGAGCCCACAACTGACCGTGACCGAGCATTGAGCCGGTCCACAGTGTGATGCAGCTTTCATGTTGGGAACGGTATCCACTTAGTCACTTTTGCCCGTTTTAACTCGATATCGGGCATATTCAGACATATAGTGGCAACCGCATCAAAGAAAACCATTTGAATACAGAAACTCTCAAACCGGAATCCTGACCGGATTCCGACCACAGAAAGGGTTTATACCGTGAGCCTTGAAAACCTGTTCCCCCGTTCTTTCACTACCAAGCGCGCCTTCTTCTCTCAGCCGCTGCGCGAAGCTCTTACCCGCGACACCAGCAGTGACGCTAACGCAGTCCACTTCGGCCACCAGGTTAAGAGCGCCCGGAACGAGATTTACAGCGACATGTCTGCCCGTGACATCGTCTCTATGCTGAGCCGCTAAATCTAGCGCTTCCTCAAGTCGAATAAGACCATTGGCTCTGGCTGAGGAAATTTTAATGTCTCCGCGGCAGCTAATTCACTGCCAAAACCAGCTCCAACCTCGCCTGCATCACCATCGCCGTACCGATGTACCGCAAACGCGTGGCAGCCACCAACAACTAGCATCAATGCCAGCGTCAAGAGCATCGCAGTAATCCCCGAGTACACAAATCCGCCGGTATACGGCGTAGCAGCAATCGGGTTTGTCACAGGGAACGTCAGCAGGACCACTAGCAACGCAATACCGATATACGGCCACTGTCTGGTCAATCGGTTCCGCGCCATGGCGGCCAAACCGAACACAGGCGTGACCAGCATCAACATGTAGTGGGTCCAAAGAATCGATGAGAATGTGGCTGCAATAAGCCACGCGCCGGTGATTAGAAACTCAAACCGGTAGACCGGGTTCAACCACGCAACTGCCGTGACCATCAACACCACGCCGAGCGCAATACACAGTGGAATCGTTTTCACGTGACTCGGATAATCACGAACCACTGTTACTAATAAATCAGGATTGCCCAGGTCTGTGGCTAAAGTCGACGCCAACGACTGATTCGCACCACCGACCAAGACCGACGCACCAATGTCGTCGATTCGGTCAATCCAGTCCGAAATAACCGGCATGTCAATGCGGATAAACATCCAGACCGCCAGTACCGCCGTGGTGGCCAGCGACCAGAGGGCTGCGCGCCGTCGATAAGCGAAAAAGAGCATCACGGCGATGAGCGCATACGGAGTCAATTTAATGGATGCGACAATGCCGAGGACGATGCCCGCGAGCCAAGGACGAGTGCGCGAGGCAGCAAGCCCATAGGCGACGCCCGCGACAATCAGCGGTGTCGTCTGACCAATCCAGAACGAATTGAGAGTGGTCGGCAGGGCGAATACGCATGCGGTAACCAGCGCTGCGATGCCCCAGGGCATGGTCGACCGAAACCACAGGTGGTAGGAAGCTGCGACCAGGACCACGACGGCCATTCCGGAAAGAAACAGCAACCAAGCAACCGAGGTTTCAAAGCTCATGACGTGGGATATCGCTCCCAGAGCCTTTGCAAACAAAGGGTTTTGCACAAAGGGATGCGTAAATGGCGCAGACACTTCCTGCGCCAGGCGTGGCCAGACCTCTCCGCTCATGGCGGTGAAATCGATTGGATCGGCATCATAGAGATGGGACTCAAGTCCCCTGTCCATCAGTAGCCCGCCCACC
This sequence comes from Corynebacterium sp. 401_CJEI, assembly GCF_001076435.1. Lineage (NCBI taxonomy): Bacteria > Bacillati > Actinomycetota > Actinomycetes > Mycobacteriales > Corynebacteriaceae > Corynebacterium > Corynebacterium sp. 401_CJEI. The sequence continues at coordinate 53,660 of NZ_JVIP01000026.1, read as the reverse complement.
CAGAGCGACGCCCAATCGTCCGGCTGGGTGCGGCCATTCCAGGCCAGCAGCGAGGCAAGACCACCGAGCAGCGAGACCAGCATAAGAGGCCAGCTCATCACAGGCGATTGCGTCAGCGCAGGGGCCTGATTGGGTTTGCGAACCCATATTTTTCGCGAGGCCCGCGACGGAGACTCCGCAACAGCACGTTGCGACTCCGCAACCTGTGACGATGCCCCATCCTGTGACACCGGTCCTTCTGCCCGACTATGCCGTCCCACGTTCCTCCTCATCGCTGGTAAGCGCCTCTATCTAATGTAGTGATTCCACTACAGCAGTGGTTACAACCCGCAGGAACCCGCAAGGTATGACGGCTTACTTTGAACGAAGTGCCAGGTAGACGACAGTTGGCGGCTGTGATGGTCGGAGGGACTACCGGAACTGCGAAATAGTGCCGATGGTCGTAATCAGCTGATCTCCATCGCTGTCGACCACGGCGGCTATGGGCATACGCTCCATCTCATCCGGGCCGACATCGTAGCCCTGCGAGACCTCTGCCGTAATAATCTTTCCGGTCGGGCCGTCCTCAATGCGCGGATTACGAACGACCACATGAACCAGACTGAACTTCGCGGTGAAGTGAACTTCTCCGCGGTAGCTCTCCCCTTCGGCATCGCTGTTGTCATTGTCGCGGGTGAATGAGACAACACCGTCCTCAGGCTCTAGAGCACCGTTCTTAGCAGTGACTCCGCCACCCAGTGCGCCGAATACCTTCTCCAGCGCAGATACAGAAATTACTAAATCCTCGCTGGAGGGAGCCGGGGCATTCTTGCCCGGAGCATCCGAATAATTCAACGGAATATAGATTTCCTCGGCCTCATTAATAGAGCCGGCTGCCGGGTAGACGTAAATACCCCAGTTTTCACCAGCTGGGGTCTCTGGCGGGTCAACAACAATGCGGGCTTCAAAACTGCCGTCATCTGTCATCGGGGTAGCCTGACGAGCGATAGAACGCCGCATATCGACGCCCTGGTTCGGTATGGCCTCGAGAGTTCCGGCCGGCGTGACCCAGGCAATGTTGTCGTGTGGATGTTTCCGCGCCGAAGACGGAGCACCTTCACTTGGCTTCCACGAGTCTGGGAACGCACTGTAGAGAACGTAAACACCATTGGGCACACCCGGAGGAATTGGAAGCGGGTAACCACCACGGTTGGCCGACGGATTGAAACCACTGCCGCGAACAATAAGAACATCGCCGCGATGAACCGTGGCACCTTCAGCTGGTGTGCCGTCCTCAAAAGTGACAGTAACTTCCGGGGATTCGACATACTGTGAATCCTGCGGCTGGAAGTTCTCCGCTGGATTAATCACATTGGGAAAATTGTCCGGCACGATTGGCTTCGCAGTTTCAGCCATTGCCGGGGACACAAACGCCGAAAGAACCATGGCGCCGGACAGCGAAACCGCAGTCGCAGCTCTGCGCGCACCCCGCCCCACCGGTCGACGCACGTCTTCTCCAACCGTGGATGATTCAGAGCTGAATGAACGGCGAGTGTTGCGAGTGTTGCGAGCACCTGCGAGATGGCGGTGGGAATTATCGAAAGTCAGGAATCTCAGGCTGTGCATATAAGCAATGTACACCCCACTAGTTAGGTTTACCTAACGCCTTTATGAAGGTGCGCCTTACCCTCCCCCGTTTGAGGCTCAACACTGAGGCCGGCAGAAATAGCTGAAAACAAAAGAAAACCGCGGCCAAGCCCAATAGAGCTCGACCACGGCTTACTTCAGCAGCTTCTAAGACAACCAGCTACTCCGCGGTAATCGGCAGGTAGACGCGGCTCCCCTGATCAGCGAACTCCTGGGACTTCTCAGCCATGCCGGCCTCGATCGCTTCAACGGAGTCCAGGCCGTGTTCCTTCGCGTAGTCCTGTACATCCTTGGAAATACGCATGGAGCAGAACTTCGGACCACACATGGAACAGAAATGCGCAGTCTTTGCCGGCTCTGCAGGCAGAGTCTCATCGTGGTAATCCAGCGCAGTGTCCGGATCCAGAGCCAGTGCAAACTGGTCATGCCAACGGAACTCGAAGCGGGCCTTCGACAGCGCGTCGTCACGCTCCTGAGCGCGCGGCAGCCCCTTCGCCAAGTCGGCGGCGTGCGCGGAAATCTTGTAAGTAATCACGCCGACCTTGACGTCGTCGCGGTTCGGCAGCCCCAGGTGCTCCTTCGGCGTGACGTAGCAAAGCATGGCGGTGCCAGCCTGCGCAATGATTGCCGCACCGATAGCCGAGGTGATGTGGTCATAGCCCGGCGCGATATCGGTTGCCAGCGGGCCGAGGGTGTAGAACGGAGCTTCCTCACACCACTCCTCTTCCCACTTCACGTTGTCGGCGATCTTGTGCATCGGAACGTGGCCTGGACCTTCAATCATGACCTGACAGCCGCGGGACTTAGCGATCTTGGTCAGCTCGCCGAGGGTGCGCAGCTCAGCCAGCTGGGCTTCATCGTTAGCGTCGGCAATGGAGCCCGGACGCAGGCCATCACCGAGGGAGAACGTGACATCGTACTGCGCCAGAATGTCGCACAGCTCAGCGAAGCGGGTGTAGAGGAAGCTCTCCTGGTGATGCGCGAGGCACCATGCGGCCATAATCGAGCCACCGCGGGAAACAATGCCTGTCACGCGGTTGGCGGCCAGAGGCACATAGCGCAGCAGCACACCCGCGTGAACGGTCATGTAGTCCACGCCCTGTTCACACTGCTCAATGATGGTTTCGCGGTAGATTTCCCAGGTCAGCTTGGCCGGGTCACCCTTGACCTTCTCCAGCGCCTGGTAAATCGGCACCGTACCAACCGGCACCGGGGAGTTACGCAGAATCCACTCGCGGGTTTCGTGAATGTCCTTGCCAGTGGACAGGTCCATGATGGTGTCCGCGCCCCAACGGGTTGCCCACACCATCTTCTCCACCTCTTCAGAGATGGACGAAGTCACGGCCGAGTTGCCGATATTTGCGTTGATCTTGGTGGCAAAACGCTTGCCGATAATCATCGGCTCAGTCTCCGGGTGCTTGTGGTTGGCCGGAATCACGGCACGACCCGCAGCGACCTCTTCGCGCACAACTTCCGGATCCACACCTTCACGAGCGGCGATGAAAGCCATCTCCGGGGTGACAATTCCCGCACGCGCCCATGCCAGCTGCGTCTTGACCTTCGGTGCATCCTCAGAGCCCGCAACCGCCGGCACTGCCGGAGCCTTCGGCCACGAGTCACGAGTCTTAGCCAAACCCTCCTTCAGGTTCAGCTTCGGGTTTTCCTCGGTGTAGATACCCGAGGTGTCGTAAGCATCGAAGTGAGTACCGTCCGTCAGATTGATTCGACGAACTGGAATCCGCAGGTTCGCCTCACCGAAATCGTTGCTAAACGCAACCTCGTCGTAATGCTTGTTACTGCGGTAAATCGGGCCAGTTGTAACCTCGCCCTCTTTCGGCGGAGCGGATACAGATACACGTGCGGCCATGAAGCAACACATCCCTTTCCTACGCTGGTATTACCCAGATTCAGGTTCGTCCGGTCGACGCTCGATTCCTAGCGTCCTCTCAGTGCCGGAATTTCGGTTGGCACTCCCGTGGTTTTGTAATGCGCCTCATAGTCTAACCAATCGTTCGGATTACTTCGGTCATTACACCCACGTTTGCCGCCAATGCTTAACGACGGCACGGAGAACACACCCTAAAGGTGCAGGTTGTGGCTGTGCAGCGGCGCTGTTTTTCGCGGCGACCGCGTTGTCCACACCCCTAAAAAGTTATCCACAGTCGGTCTATTTTTTCGGCTTCTCAGCAAGCGCAATTGTGAACGCGGTGTTATATCTTTCTCACACAAATTCTTTGGGGAGGGAAAATTGAAAAAGGCGACTACTGCCGCCCTAGTGTCAGCACTTCTATGGGGAGTAACGGGGACTAGTTGCGCATCGACCAAGGCTTCCGGCGAGGACGTTCAACCTGTCGGCGACAATGCGACAACCATCACTACTGACTCGGGCGTGACGTTACCTGCGGGTGTGCTTCCACCCAACAATCCGCCGGAGCCCGGTGATGCTCCACTTGGCCCCGATGGGCACTACAACTACGACGCACCCGAATTCGTCCTGACCAATCCGTGTGACGACCCTGAGATTATGGGGCGCTTAGACAGGCTGGGGTTCCGGGAGCAGTCTGAGGTTTCTCAACGCGTAAAAGGAACAAGGCAACTCGGATGCATCATAGGTTCCGAAAGTTCAGCATTGTCTGAGGTTTTCGGAATTTGGCAAGCTTCGATCGCACATCCCGACCTCGCCAGTTACGGTGGGCTTCCAATTGACCGGCAAAACGGAGTCCACGACGGGGTTACATACACAATGACAACCCCAATTGGTCTCTCATACTGTATTGCGTCCGTTGAAACTGAACGCGGATCGTTGGGGTTTGCAGTCGATATCACTGGCCAAGATGATTCCGATTTGACCGAAGAACTATGTAAACCCGTGGACAATCTGCTTACGAAGTATTTGGGGGACCTGTAATGATTAATGCTTTCATCCCGTCTATTGACAACGCCATTTCACAACTAAGTAAATCTTCTGTTTCGGCGGGTTTGTCCTCAGCTGCCTACCCAACGTTGGGCGGTTATTCACAGGTACCGTCTTTGCAGCTGGTCGCGAATGAGCATTCTCTCGCAATAACAGGCAGTCCTGGTAGCGCCAGTTCCATCCATTTGGCGATGGGCAAACAGCTCACGTGGGCACAAACAAATCTCGCTGACTTCCGTCGTGTGATTACTGAGCACGAATCCACCATGAATCGGATCCTTCGAAGCATTAACCCGTTCAATGGTGACGGTGCTTCCATTGCTGAAGTAGCGCGAACAAGCGGTGTATTTCAGCGTCGGCCAATGTTTGAAGCTGGAAGTCTCACTTTCGCGCCAGTGACTCTTTCTGCGGAACTCTGTCTCGATGCGAAGACCCTACTGTCTATGTTTTCCTCGACAAACGATGGTGCCGTAGCCGAGGCAATCGCCTACTGGAACAACTTCGCTGAAACTATGACCACGTTGGCCAGCAATCTAACCTCTATCTCATCTGGCTTGGTGTCGAGCAACAGCGGTGCTGTTTTCTCTGCTGCGGATACGACAATGAAAGGTCTGGCCGCGCGCGCAACCAGCATCGCCACCGCATCTGAGGTCATGGCCGGACACCTTGCCGTTTTGCCGTCCGTGAAGGCGATGGCCGTCAATGCACTATCTGCGATTGAGGCCGAGTCCAAGGCACTCCCAAACCCCGGCGCGCAGAAAGCTTTTGAACAGGCCGAGGTAGCAGCCTTTCTCTCTGGCCCGTATACCGCACAGCTACAGATCGCTATTCCTCGAATTCCTAACCTGGTTTCTGCCGATGCGGGAAGTGGCGTGACTGCCGAGGTTTCCGTTGGAGCCACAGTCGCCGGGCGTTCTGGAACTAGCCAGTTCGGCCTTTCGCCTGCGGGGATGACTGGAAGCATGCAGGCCGCCAGCGCACCAGTTGGCGCCACCTCAACTGTTCCGGATTCTCCAACACCGCCATCCACAGCCGCGAGCACTTCCGCTCCTTCGCAGGTTCAACCGAGCACTTCGACTTTGTCGAACCCTACTAATCCGTCTGCGGCCCCTATACACCCCACATCACCTAGCAGCCCAACGAGCTCCACAATCTCGCCAACTTCCCCGACCGGTACATCAGCCATGGCTCAGCCGAACGCGGCGAATCCAGCCATGGTCGCTCCTTCGGGCGCGAGCGGCCCACTTCAACGCACATCACCGCAAGGCGTTTCGTCTTACGGAGTTCACGGCAACCGACCGGCCGGCTCCCTCGGCGCAGGACGCACTGCGGGGCTCACACCAGCGGGCAATATCCCGGCACTGCCGTCTTCTGGAAACGCAAGCCCCCGTCCACCGGCCTCGGGACTTCCGACTTCAAGTCTTGGACGTATGCCAGCGCCAACAGCGGGTCGCGTGATGGGAACCGGCTTGGGTGCCGGGGTCGCTGGGCCTGCCTTGCCAAACGCCTCGAATAGCCCTGCACAGCGCGGAAGTGGATTGATGAATTCCCTAATCAGTGCGCGCAACAGTGCTACTACCGGAGCTACGGGTGCTGCTGGCGGAATCGCGGGTACCGCTGCTGGAAACCGTGGTGCAGGGACTTTCGCGGCCACCACTGCGGGCAACCGTGGCGGACTGCTCCAAAAGGACTCCGCACCGTCGGCACGCAAACTGACAAATGTGGCCACCATCAGGGATAACGATGCCGGCGCTTTCGAGCAGAACGAATACCAGAAGGAGCTTTTCGGGGATGCGCCAATCACTATCCCGGCGGTGATAGGCCACAACGTCCGAGCGTAAAGCTCCGAGCGTAAAGTCAGCGCGTCCAAGCTGATCTTTACCCGCTCGGGCGCCACGGGGGATCGAACGGCGTCCGTGAATTCATACCTCAACAACGCCTTCAACTTAGACACTTTTTCACCGGCTCCTTGGTCGGGATTGGCGTACATCTCTTGAATTTTTAGGCCTAAATCGTCGCTCTCCAGAAGTTGTAACTAAACCGAACGTTCGTTACAGTTACTGGAATGACAAGTACCGATCACGCCACTTCCACGGGGGCTAATCCGCCCACTCCAGTCACCCACAGGTGGGTCTTCCTCGCTATCATCAGCGCCGGCCTACTACTCATCGGCATAGATAACTCGGTGCTCTACACTGCCCTGCCAGTTTTGCGGGAGCAGCTCCACACAACCGAGTTGGAGGGCCTGTGGATCATCAACGCCTACCCACTGGTGATCTCCGCGCTCCTCCTCGGCACAGGCACTCTGGGCGACCGCATCGGTCACCGCAAGATGTTTCTTGTGGGCCTGACAATTTTTGGCTTCTCTTCCCTGGCCGCAGCCTTTGCGCCGCACGCCTGGGCGCTGGTCATCGCTCGCGGCTGTCTAGGACTGGGCGCCGCGACCATGATGCCGGCAACCCTCGCTTTGCTACGTGAGACCTTCCACCACCCTCGTGAACTTGCCACGGCTATTGGCATTTGGTCAGCCACAGCAACACTGGGTGCCGCTGCTGGCCCCGTCGTCGGCGGTTTCCTGTTGGAGCACTTTTGGTGGGGCTCAATCTTCCTTATCAACATCCCTGTCGTAGTTTTCGCAATCATTGGCACGCTGATTTTCGCTCCACCAAATCAGCCCAACCCAGCCAAACACTGGGACTTCCTCACCAGCCTCTACGCGATGCTGGCCATGCTGGGCCTGGTTTCACTCATCAAGGAACTCGCCGGCCATCGCTCCTCCACCGTCATCGTCGCAGCTATCGCCTGTGGGCTAGTGGGCGCGGCACTGTTTCAGCGTCGTCAGGCACGTCTTACCGAACCCCTCATCGACTTTTCGGTCTTCCGTTCGCCGATGTTTTCCGGTGGCGTGCTGGCAGCAGCGCTTGCCATGTTTGTCCTGGCAGGCGCCGAATTGATGACGACGCAGCGCTTCCAGATTTCCGTCGGATACACACCACTCGACGCGGGCTTGCTAGTTGCCACCGCGGCACTGGCATCCTTGCCAGTTGGTGTCATCGGCGGCATGGTGCTCCATCGAGTGGGTTTCCGCACACTCATCACCGGCGGCTTCCTCCTCAACGCCGTCGGACTGGCAGGCATGTACTACGGCGTTTCCTCGGGCAATTTCTCGCTCATGATCGCGGGATTGATACTGCTCGGCGCGGGCGCAGGTTCTGTGATGTCGGTGTCGTCGACTGCGATAATCGGCTCAGCGCCGAGGTCAAAGGCAGGTATGGCGGCGGCGATGGAATCCGTGTCCTACGAATTCGGCACACTGATTACCGTCGCAATCACAGGCAGTCTCCTGCCTATGTTCTACACCCTGTTTACGCCTGTCGACGCCAGCATCTCACTCACCGATGCACTTCACACGCCAGCGCTTAACGACGGCGCCCGCGCCGGCCTCGACAGTTCCTACCTGGCCATTTTGATTATCCTGGCTGTCGTTGCTGTCATTGCAGCGATTGCGACTGCGGTGGCATTCCGCGGCAACCCGAAGGAGACTGAATATGCGCACGAGTAAGCGCACTGCCATCCTCGACACAATCGTTGAGATTATCGAGACAAGCGGTTTTTCCGAGGTCACCTACGAAAATGTTGCAACTCAATGCGGAATGAGTAAATCAGGATTGATTTACCACTTCCCCTCCCGCGAAGACATGATCCGCAGCGTCCATGAGCACATGGCGCAGTTATGGGAGGAGGAGCTTATCGAAGCCGCAGGTGGGCCCGCAGAGGAGGTATCCCCCGCCAACCGCCTACGCGCAAACCTCCAGGTCTCGCTGGATACGGCAACGAGGGCCGAGCTACTCATGTCCATCGACTCTGCCGCCGACCCGGAGCTGCGCGAGATTTGGACGCGCCTTTTGCGCCGGTGGAATCCGCCGGTAGAACGGATTGCCACCGACCAGGATGCCTGCATGGCCTACGTTGTCCAAATGATTTCCGATGGACTCTGGGCTAACGACTACCTCAATGGCAATCAGCTCACGAAAGCGCAGCGCAAGGCAATCGCCGAGGCTGCGGCAAAGCTGATTCCAGAGTCGATGGAGTAGCCAGCTCTAGACGCCCTTGCGCTGAACGTCCTTGAGCTCGGAGTCAGTGGCCAGGCCATAGTTGGCACCCTCATAGACAGCCTTTGCTCGACTCGTTCCGTCGAGCACATACTCGCTAAAGGACAGCACCATCGAGCCGAGCACATTCTTGGACGGATCATCCAGGTAGGTGCCGTGGTAGGAACCGGTGACTACCGCTTCCCAGGCGGGCCCTGCAGCATCGCGGTAACCACGTCGATCGGCATCAAAAGGAACGATGTCCTCGTGCTCAGCAATGGCCACCAGGCTCGGAATCTCCGGTGGGGTGGAGATCAGTCCAGCGTCGGAAGGCCCTGGGTTGATGGCGACCAGCCCGCGGGTGACCATATCGATGCCCGCAGCCTGGAACGCCTTATCCATCCTGTTGTTCAGGAAGATTGCGGAGCCGCCACCTGCAGAGTGCCCGACCAGCATCGTGCGGGAGAAATCGATCTTGCCTGCAAGTGGCGTGGACTCGTCCTCATTGGCCGCTGCGGCAACTGAAGCTGCCAGCACCATCTGTGGCGCGAACCAGTTGGTGAAGTTGTAGCCAAGAGCCACGACATATCCGTGGCTTGCATAGAGTCGTGCTTGCGCGTCGTACATACCTGGCTCAGTACCAATGCCAGGGCTCAGAACCATCAGCGGCGCGGACTCCATGGAGTCGATATCCGCCGGGTAAATGAGCTGCGCGCCAACTGGGGAGGCGTTGGCCGATTCCGGCAACACGTCATAGCAGCCGGTGGTGCCGTGGAGACCGTGGAGGTCCCGCAGTACGCGGTTGTAGATGGTGTAGACGACACCGTCACATGGCATTGCTTCACGGGTTGCGGCAACTGGGTGGGAGCCCATCGCTCCGAACTCCTTGCGCAGGTGCCCCGCCTCTGGGGCGAACGGCTCGGTGATATGGCCACTTTCACCACCGGAGATGGCGCGGTTTACGCCACCCATGACATCCACCAGACCACCGCCAATTTTCTCCACGGTTTCCGAGTTCTGGTAGTCAACAGTGCTTTCACGTGCAGTGATGTCCGGCAGCTGACCAATGCGCGGTGCCGCCTGCGCTGGCACCTGCCCGCCGAGAACTACACCAGCTGCGAGCGAAAGAGCAACCACCTTCGAGAACTTACGCCCCTGCCCTTGACGGGATGCCGACACGGTCTTTCCGGCCGCCCTTAGTGAACCAATCATCGTTTTCCTTAACTCTTGCCAAGAACCTAGGAATACGAATTTACCTAATACGTAAATACATACGTAAAGAAAGAAATAGCCTCCCCCATCTTTCACCCCTCAAACAATCATTCAGAGCGCTGAAAATGTTCACTCTCGCCCAAAATTAACACCACCACCCCCATTTCCTACCCCCTTTCCACGAGTGCACAAATTCAGAAAACCCACCTCACCACCGTTACCCACATATTTTTATTACCTTTTTCCATAAACGCCTCCGCTGCCTCCCTACCAGCGCATACCTTATTGACACCAAGGACAAAGTGGCCACGCCCACACTCACTGTTAACCGACAACCGAGTGCGCATGGCCCTTAATAAAACCCCGAACAGAAAAGAACTCCCACAATGAGAATCGGCATCCCTTTAGAACCCGATCCCCAGCAAACAATTGTGGCTGCGACCCCGGAGACCGTCGGCAAACTCGTCAAGCTTGGCTACGAGGTCGCCGTGCAGGCTGACGCCGGCCTGGCTGCTAAGTTCACCGACGCGGACTACGAATCCGCCGGTGCCACCATTGTCGACGAGTCTGTCTGGCACAGCGATATCGTCGTAACGCTCGACACTCCGCCGGAGCAGTTCCGTGCACTGCTTAACGACGGTGCCATGCTGATCAGCCGACTTGCGCCAGGCCGAAACGAAGAACTGGTCGAAGAACTCGCGCAACGCAACATCACTGCCCTTGCTATGGACGCAGTTCCCCGCATTTCCAGGGCACAGTCGATGGACGTGCTGTCGTCGATGGCCAACATCGGCGGCTACCGCGCAGTAGTCGAAGCGGCTTCTGCATATGGTCGCCTTTTCACTGGTCAGGTGACTGCCGCAGGCAAGATGCCACCAGCTACCGTTTACGTCATCGGCGCTGGTGTCGGCGGACTTGCGGCGATCGGTACGGCCAACTCGATGGGCGCGATTGTCAAGGCAACAGACCTGCGCCCTGAAGCCGGTGAGCAGGTCGAATCGATGGGTGCAGAGTTCATCCCGATTCCGGCCGCCGCCGAGAAGTCCGAGGATGGCTACGCCAAGGAAATGACCAATGATCAGGCTGCCGCTGCCGCGAAGCTCTACTCCGAGCAGTCCGCGCAGGCTGACATTGTCATTACCACCGCGAATATCCCTGGCCGTCGCTCTCCACTGCTGCTGACTGCTGCCGATGTTGCAGCTATGAAGCCAGGCAGCGTCATCGTCGACATGGCTGCCGCAGGTGGCGGCAACTGCGAGATGACCGTTCCAGGCAAGACCATTGTCACTGACAACGGTGTGACCATCATCGGTTACACCGACCTTGCAGGACGTCTGCCCGCGCAGGCATCGTCGCTGTACGGACAGAACATTTTCAACCTGTTCAAGCTGATCACGCCGGAAAAGGATGGCTCTCCAGTTCTCAATCTCGAGGACGAGATTATCCGTGGCATCACGGTGACAAAGGCTCGCTCACAAAATGGCGCCGGCGCTACCGGAGCTGAGATTCTCTGGCCACCACCGCCAATCAAGGTCGCTGTCACCCCTGCTGCCCCACTGCAGGAGCAGCAGGCTCACCAGGCCGCATTAGAAGAGAATGCGCCGGAGAAGGTTTCCTTCATGGGATCGGGCCTGGGCTCGAAGGTTGCTCTGGGCCTGACGGCACTGCTGGCCATTGTGGTTATGCTCAGCGCACCGCACAGCGTGAGCGCCAACTTCATGGTTCTCACCTTGGCTATCGTGCTCGGCTTCTACGTGATCTCCGCGGTCACGCCGCGCCTGCACACACCACTGATGTCTGAGACCAACGCGATCTCCGGCATTGTTCTGGTGGGTGCGATTCTCCAGGTGGGAAGCTCCAACCTGCTGGTTTCCGGTCTCGCGTTCGCGGCCATTGTGGTCAGCTCCATCAATATCTTCGGCGGTTTCGCCGTCACCGACCGCATGCTTGGCATGTTTGTGAAAGAGGAGGCATAAAGTCTAATGGCTAGCATTGATACTGCTTCGCTTCTGGACTGGACCTACCGCCTGTCCAACGTCGGCTACATTGTCGCCGCTGTCCTGTTCCTCGCTGCCCTCTCGAGCCTGTCCAAGCCGGAGACCGCTCGCCGCGGTAACTCCTTCGGTATTGCTGGTATGGCTGTAGCCGTTGTCATTGCCATCTTCCAGGCACTCGTCACCGCAGACACCAAGCCGGATACTCACTTCTCGCCGCTGATTACCCTGATTCTCATCGCCGTCGCTATCGGCATCGGTGGTGTCATCGGTATCAGTCGCGCACGCCGCGTTGCCATGACTGGCATGCCGCAGCTGATTGCACTGTTCAATGGTCTGGTCGGACTCGGCGCTATCTTCATCGGATTCAACTCCTACATCTTCGCCGAAGATGTCGCCCCCGATGCCCTGAAGTTCCACTTCGGTGAGGTCTACATTGGCGTCTTCATCGGCGCTGTGACCTTCACTGGCTCCATCGTCGCAGGCCTGAAGCTGTCTGAGAAGATCAAGGGCTCGCCGCTTCTGCTGCCGGGCCGCAACGCTCTGAACATTGCCATTCTGGTGGTCACTCTGGTTCTCCTGGCTGTCTTCATCGCAACCGGCACCGAGGGCGGCGCCATCGCATGGGCATGCATGGTTGCAGTGACTGCTTTGGGCCTGTTCTTGGGCTGGCACCTGGTCATCGCCATCGGTGGCGGCGACATGCCGGTTGTCGTGTCCATCATGAACTCGTATTCCGGTTGGGCCGCCGCTTTCACCGGTCTCATGCTTGGCAACCCGCTGCTCATCATCACTGGTGCGCTGGTTGGTTCCTCCGGCGCCTACCTGTCGTACATCATGTGTGAGGCCATGAACCGCTCCTTTGCCAACGTTATTCTGGGTGGCTTTGGCTCCGAGGCTTCGTCGGGAAGCGCCGTGGAAGGCTCCCACACCGAGGTCAGCCACGAGGACACCTCCGAGATTCTGCGTGACGCAGACAAGATCCTCATCGCTCCGGGCTACGGTATGGCTGTGGCACAGGCTCAGTACGCTGTTGCTGACCTGGTCCGTAACCTGCGTGAGGCCGGCAAGGAAGTGGTCTTCGGTATCCACCCAGTCGCTGGCCGCCTGCCGGGTCACATGAACGTGCTGCTGGCTGAGGCCAAGGTTCCCTACGACATCGTGCTGGAGCTGGACGAGGTCAACGATGACTTCGCTGATGTGGATGTCACCCTGGTCATCGGTGCAAATGACACCGTCAACCCGATGGCAGAGCAGCCGGGCTCCCCGATTGCGGGTATGCCGGTGCTGAAGGTGTGGGAATCTGAGCGCGTGATTGTTCTCAAGCGTTCGATGGGTTCGGGTTACTCGGGCGTGCAGAACCCGTTGTTCTTCAACGAAAACACCGACATGCTTATCGGCGATGCGAAGGCCAGCGTCGACTCTCTGAACCGCATCCTGGCGAGTTCGAAGGTCAACGCTTAAAACTTCAGGTAAGCAACGCCGTACAAATCGGAGCCTAGGCGATTAATTCCTAGGCTTCGCCACGGGCTGCATCACGAACCATCGTGATGTGCTCAATGCCGGCTTCTATGAAGGTCTCCCCGATCTCATGGAAGCCGGCTTTTGCGTACACAGCCTTCGCCTGCGTCTGGGCATGCAGAATCAGCCCCGTATCTGGGTGGTCAGCGATGACCTGCTGCAGCAGTTTCGAGGACAACCCCCTACCCCGGCTCGCAGCATCGACGACAACTCGGCCGATGGTGCGCGGGTAGCTCGTCGAGAACTCATCGAGCGTGTCAATTACACGCAAGTACGCAATAATCTTGCGGGAGTCATTGTCGTCGCGGATGAAATAGTGCTCTGCGGTATCTTCCAGGTCGCGCCAATCCATTTCCGGCTCTGTACAGGACTGCTCAAGATAGAACACATCGGTGCGCAGTGCCGAGATGGCATAAACATCCGTCGCGCTGAGTTGAGAAAAGGAGGCGTGTTCAATCATGGTGGCTGATTTTACTGCGAAGAACGGTGTGACGCTCATAGCTGGCAAACGTAGTGGCGCACCATCGCGCAGAATGAAGCCGCAGACCTATACCGCCCGCACCCGGCGGAATTGTACCTTCGCGCCGGGCACCAATTGCCCGGCCCTCGACAATGACGGCTCCGTCAACACACCAATGACCGGATATCCACCCGTCGCCGGATGATCAGGACCGAAAATAATCGGCTGCCCCGATGCGGGCACTTGTATCGCACCGGGGACCATTCCCTCGCTTGCCAACTCATGGGTGACCTGGCGCTCAAGAGTAGTCCCATTCAGCCGAAGTCCGACGCGGTTGGCCTCTTGCGTCACGGTCCATGTCTCGTGAAAGAAATCACTGACGCTTTCCCGCGTAAACCAGTCCGCCCGAGGGCCAGGAACAACATCTAAGCGCGCAGCCTCGCTCGACCAATGAGGCGCGGGATAAATTGCGATTGACGACCCCGTCGAATACTCCGGGTCGCCGACCTGCAAGACCTGACCGGCCTGCAAAGGCGCTGGGCCGAGCTTGCCGAGCGTATCGTATGACCGCGAGCCCAGCACTTCCGCGACATCGATGCCCCCTCGAATCGCGACGTACCCGCGAAGACCTGCATCGAAGGTACCAAGCCGCACAATTGCCTTCGCCCCGACCACAATTCGACTATTCATCGAGGTCTTGATGACCTTGCCATCCTGCTCGACAGTCACCTCACCGTGGGCTCCTGCGAAGGATATGATTGCTCCCTCCGCTACTTGGAACTCCAACCCGCCGACGACGCACTCAAGCACCGCCAGGCTTTCTTCGTTGACAACCATCCGGTTAGCAGCTGCCGCGGACTCGTGGTCGAACGCACCGGAAGTACTCACGCCCAGGCTGCCTTGCCCTGCACGGCCCAAATCCTGAATCGTCGTCAATATGCCGGGTCGAATAATCTCGATAGAATTCTTCATCTCTTCCGCCCCCTTTTTCTACGCCGCACTCACCGTAGAAGTCGCTTCAAATTGCACCTCAACCCCGGGCTCAAGCAGCGCCGGATTAGGCCGATTCAAGTCCCACATCTCCACATCTGTATGTCCCAAGAGCTGCCAGCCACCGGGCGAATCGATGGGATATACACCTGCGAATTGGCCCGCAAGTCCGACGGAGCCCTTGGGAACTCGAGTGCGCGGCGTCGTAAGGCGGGGAATATCAAGCGGCTCTGGCCACCCCTGACCGCTCCCGCGCACCATGTAATAAAAGCCCGGCGCGAATCCACCGAACGCGGCCGTCCAAGGGCGTTCGCAGTGCCAATCAATTAACGCTTGGGGGCTCATCCCAAGGCTTTGTGCCAAGGACTCAAGGTCCGCGCCGTCATAGTGAACGGGAATCGTCATTGTTTTTCGCTTGTCGACGGTCTGCCTCTGCGCATTGTTGCCCCGCAGCGCGGTTTCTACTGCGCCGAGGTAACGACGAGCCGGTCCGCGAAAGCGAAGAAGGAGCGTTTGGGCTGCAGGTACCCTGTCAACGAGTCCCTCGATCTCGGCCGCAGCAGAGTGTGCACGAAGTACCTTCGCCAACGGATTGGCCGATGATGAATAGTCGATAAGCAGCGCATTTGTTCCCATAGGGCGAATCTCGGCCATGGCGGTGCTGATCCTTTCTTTCTTGCGGGGTTGAAAAACTGCGGTTGATAAGACCGGTGTGCGAGTCCGCGCTATACGTGGGCAGCGACGGTGACTCCGGCGTCGACGAGCCCTTGGCGAATCATACGGGAGAGTTCGACCGCACCAGGGGTGTCTCCGTGCAAACAAATAGAGTCAGCCTGCACGGTCAACGGTGAACCGTCGTAGGCGACGATTGGTTCCCCGCTAGCCATTGCAATGACGCGTTTGACGACGGCATCGGGTTCTACAATGACCGACCCCTCGAGTACTCGGGACACCAGAGTTCCATCGGAGTTGTAAGCGCGATCTGCAAAAGCTTCCCTAATCACAGGGAGGTCCGCGTCGAGGCTGAGCCGTTCGATGACCGACCCCGGCTGCGCCATAATGGCAAGCTCATCTCCGCAGGTGGAGCGAGCGAGCAGGAGCGCCTCCACCACTGCAGCGGCCTGATTTTCATCCACTGCGATGCGGTTGTAGAGGGCACCGTGGGGCTTGACGTAGGAAACTTCGGTACCCACCGCCCGTGCACATGCCGAAAGTGCACCAATCTGGTAGACGGTTTCGGCTCGCAATTCTCGATGTGAGTAATCCATGCGTCGTCGTCCGAATCCGGCGAGATCGCGGTAGGCGACGTGCGCGCCGATGCGAATTCCGCGCACGGCAGCTGCCTCACAGGTCTCCATCATGACGCTAGCGTCACCCGCGTGATACCCGCAGGCAATATTGGCACTGGTCGCAATGTTCAGCAGAGCGATATCATCACCCATCTTCCACGAGCCGAACGCTTCCCCAAGGTCAGAGTTGAGATCGATAGTGGCGCCCATAAACGTCACCGCTCCTTCCAAGTAATAATGCTGGTCTTTGTACCGTTGTTATGTTGGTTCTCATCTGAGCTGTGCGAGAAACCGGGGGGGATTAGCCGAGCATTTCAAACACACCGCCGAATGAGCGCCACGCCAAGAACCAGGCGACTGCGACACCCAAGATTCCGATAGCCGCCAACCACTTCGGGTACTTGTAACCATTCATGAGATCCGCACGGAACAGCGCGATGTAAATCAGCACAGTAACGCCAATTGGAAGAACCAAACCATTGAAGGCTCCGGCGAAAACCAACAGCGTCGCTGGAGCCGTACCGATGACACCGAAGAGCAGCGTGGAGATTGCAATTAGGACAATGGTGATCGTGTTTTGAGTCTTGGCTCCAGCACCCGAGGAACGAGTCAGAAATGTTGCTGAGGTGTAGCTGGCACCCACAATCGACGAGATTCCCGCAGCCCACAGGACAACGCCAAAGAAGCGCATACCCCAATCTCCTGCCGCAGCTTGGAATGCCTCTGCAGCGGGGTTTCCATCCGTATTGAGGACCACGCCACCCGCAACCACTCCCAAGACAGCTAGGAAAAGGAGGAAACGCATGATGGCTGTGACGATGATGCTCGTAACAGATGAGCGAGTGGTCTGTGCGAGGTTCTCTACACCGCCGGCGCCAGCATCAAGCATGCGGTGAGCGCCAGCGTAAGTAATGTACCCGCCAACAGTGCCACCGACGAGCGTGATGATTGCCAACAAGTCAATCGTGTCGGGCATGACCGTGTTCTTCAGTGCTTCCCCTACTGGCGGGTTAGAACTGAACGCCACAATTCCAGTGACCAGAATCATCACGACACCGAGCACAACGAGTGCCTTGTCCAGCGCCATACCCGCCCGACGGGAGAGGAAGAAGCCAATGGCGAGGATTGCAGTAACAATGCCGCCAATCTTTGCGTCCACGCCCAACATCGCGTTCGCACCAAGTCCAGCACCGCCGACGTTGCCAATATTGAAGACCACACCACCGATGACAATGAGAATTGACATTAACCAGCCCAGCCCCGGAAGCACGGCGTTGCCGAGCTCCTGCGCGCGGCGTCCAGAGACAGCAATCACTCGCCACACGTTGAGCTGAATCGCGATATCAAGAAGCACCGAGATCACAATGGCAAAGGCGAAAGCCGCGCCAAGCTTGGCCGTAAAGGTTGCGGTCTGGGTGAGGAAGCCCGGCCCGATAGCACTGGTCGCCATCAGGAATACGGCGCCGAGGAGTGCCGTTCGCCGCGCCTTATGGGCAGATGTTGAAGCGTCCATAGCGTAAGGCCTTTCCCTACAAGTCTGACGATTCCCACGTTGAAGGATTCCCACGTTGAAGATCGCCTGCACAGAGATTGTTGAACAATGTCTCGTATGTTAATTGGTGATGGCCGCCACACAAAAGTGCTTTAGTAGTCTGTATTACATGACTACCCCCGGAAGCATCCTCGACGATCAGCCCCACACGTCCTCTGGGGAAAAACAACAAGACGTTTCAGTAGCGGATGTCACCGCAACTGTCCTGCGCCGAGAGATTCTCGCCGGAAAGCACTACAGTGGCGAGCAGCTCCGTGAAACCCAACTTGCTGCGCGACTGCAGGTCAGTCGCAACACCATCCGACAGGTCTACCGCAAGCTGGAATCTGAGGGGCTACTTACTC
The DNA here is from genome assembly GCF_001076435.1 of Corynebacterium sp. 401_CJEI. Lineage (NCBI taxonomy): Bacteria > Bacillati > Actinomycetota > Actinomycetes > Mycobacteriales > Corynebacteriaceae > Corynebacterium > Corynebacterium sp. 401_CJEI. The sequence goes on along the minus strand of NZ_JVIP01000026.1, from coordinate 35,667 downwards.
ACATCCCTCATCACGGCGTGTTTATCGCTTCCTTCGACAAACAACGCATCCGCGAACTGTATGCCTTTCGCCATGTCGTCGAATGCGGAACACTGCGATCGCTAAGCAAGAGCCAGGCAAAGCTCCTCGGCGAAGAGATTCTTTCTATTTGTGGTTCACAGTCATCATTGAACCTTCCCGAACGGAATAATGCCTTTCACCTCGCCATCGTCAGAGCTTCCGGGTCCCCCGACCTGTTAGCCACCGCCGAATCAATTCAGGCCCAACTCCGTCTTTGCTTCCTCTCCTACCCCCAAAGCATCGAACTCCATGCCCGATACGCCGATCGCCACATCAGTATCGCCAAAGTTCTCATCGAGGACACCCCAAACCACGCCGCCGACCTCCTCAGCGCCTACCTCAATGAGTCGTTCAGTGCCGTCACCGCTGCCCTCCCGCTTGCCGACCGTTGATAATTAGCTGCTAGGACTAAAGTGATGGACATGGCAGCAAATTCAGGCAACGCATACGCAATGACCATTCCGGAGTTCGGCCCCGCTGACATTTTCACCAGGACACTTATCGATCATGCTCAGCCCGGTCCCGGCGAAATCCTGGTCAAAACCACAGCCATCGGCGCGAATCCGCTGGATTACAAGATGCGCGATGGCTCTTCCGGTCTGTGCGCAAAGTTCACCCCTCCCGCCGTCCTCGGACGCGAAGCCGCTGGCGAAGTCGTTGCCGTCGGCGAAGGTGTGGACAACTTCCACCCCGGCGACCGAGTCTTCGGCATGCGCGGCTTCGATGACTTCCGCGGCACCTACGCAACGCACAACGTCTTCCCCGCCGACGGTGTGGTTCGAACACCCGATTCGCTTGACGACGTAACCGCTGCGGGCCTTGCCCTAGTGGGAATCACGGCGACCGTGGCTGTCGATCAGCTAGCGAAGGTAAAAAGCGGTGACACCGTACTCATTCATGGTGCCGGCGGCGGCGTTGGCCAGCTGATGACGCAGCTGGCAGTTGCCCGTGGCGCAACTGTGTTGGCCAGTGCGTCGTCACGCCATCATGAAAAACTAGTGGGCTTTGGCGCGCAGCATCTTGATTACACAGCGGAAGATGTATTCGAGGTTGTGCGTCGACGGTTCCCCGAGGGCGTAGATGTTGTGCTCGATGGCGTGTACTTCGACACCTTCCTGCCCTCGCTGGATGTGTTGCCATCGGATGGTCGGATCGTGGCGCTACCTTCACTGGCCGATCTGGCACCGGCGAAGGAACGTGGCATTGAGGCGCACATTCCGGCTATTTCGAATGACACGACTATTTACGCCGACCTGGCCGACCGCGTGGTTGCCGGTGAGATTTCACTTCCTATCGGACTGACTAAGAATCTCACCGAGGTCGCGGAGGTCCACCGAGTATTGGAAGACGGGCACGCTGACGGCAAGATTGTGATGACCGTCGAGTAAACCAGGTGCGTTACTACAGCTCGCGACGAGCGTTCTGATACGTCTTCGTCAGCGAGCACCACAGCGCGTCGGCATCAGAGATGGCTTCCACCAGCTCCCGGTTGGTCATAGTTTCACGCTGCTCGCGCAGTCGGTTGTTTAGCTTCCGAGCACGAGAGAGCTCACCGCGTAGCTCGATGAGCTCCGGCGTAGCCTCACCGGAGGCAAATACATCTTTGTAGATGGTGCCGACACCCATTGTGGTGTTCACGTTGTCCCAGGCAGAGAGGATTGCGGTGAGCTGGTACTCGGTGTCCATGGCAATCTGTTGCAGCTCAGCGTGATTACGCTCGGCGAGCTCGTGCGCCTCAGCGCTGCGGCGCACACCGACCCACGCCTGGTATGCAATGAGAATCGCAAGCACCAAGCCCGCAACTGGCAATGCATATTGCAGAATCCACAGCGTGACACCGAAGAGCTGAACAATCAGGCCGAAGAAGAAAAATACGACAATGACCGTCGCGCACCCGTTGTCGGAGCCTGAGCGTTTACTCATCGCGGCGTCACCTCCGCCGCAGCATTCAAAATCGCATCGGCCCCCAGGTGGCTGGCGTAGCCAAGTCCAATGGCTGCTGCCAGAAGGAGTATTGCCAGCAGCGTATAGACGATTGCCTCTTTGACAGTGCTAGTAACCGCAATGCGCTGCTCTTCGTAGTCAACCAGGGCACGCATGTCTTTGGTCGAGGCATTCAATCGACGTTCGAGGTCAACCATGTGTTCCTGCTGCTCGGCGCGTGAGATAGCGATGGCATTCAACGGCACATCAACACTCTCGACACTGGCATATGCCTGCCGACGAGCACTCTTCACGCTGTCGAACGACACTGACGGTGCGGGTGGCACTTTCGTCGGCCCAGTGAGATTCCGCGACACCTTATAGTAAGAGCGCGCTGCGGCTCTCGTCAGTTGGTTGTTGGAGTCGCCTTGATTGCCCATAGTGCCGAGTCTGCCACATGAATTTTCTTTGGCTCGTTATCGCCCACCTCATCGATGATGGCGAAGACATGCATACCTGCATATGGTGCGGCTTCGGCTCGGAGCACGGTCCCCGGGCCTACCCCTGATGTAGCCAAATAGCGCAGCAATTCAGGATCGGAGTCGTTAATACGATCGACTACCACCATCGCGCCAGCTTCGATATCCGTCAGGTCAGTGCGCACTGCGCTGGCGATGGTACCGCTGGCGCTGGGAATTGGATCGCCATGCGGATCGCGCTCAGGGAATCCCAGCATTGCATCAATGCGACTAATGAAATCATCCGAGACCGCATGCTCAAGCTTTTCAGCTTCCTCGTGAACCTCATCCCAGGTGTATCCCAGAGTCGAGACCAAGAAGCTTTCAATAAGCCGGTGGCGACGCACCATGATCAGCGCAATATCCCGCCCACGGTCCGACAGGCTAATGCCCCGGTACGGCTCGTGGTTGACAAGCCCACGTGCAGCTAGCTTCTTCACAGCTTCGCTGGCGGTGGGCTTCTTTTCACCCATCCGCTCAGCGACGTCGCCTAGTGCCACTTTTTCACCGGTGCGCTCGTGCAAATCCCAAATGACCTTGAGGTAGTCCTGGGTCTTTGCTGGTAAATCCTCCACGTGCATTCTTTAAACTCTAGCGTTATTGCGTGTTGCCGCAATCTTGAGGGGGACATAGAAACAACCGGCGCACACGCCAATACAGCCACCAACTGACAAGTTCGCCGCCACCGCAATGAATAGCCCCACCAGGCCAATCGCGATACCCATCAATGGTGCTAACACGAATAGCAAACGGGTATCGTTCACTACCCCAACCAGCGCAGCTGCCGGGGCAGCCAACAGCGCGATGGATAAAATCGTGCCGACAGCCGGAATCAGCGCCACCAGAGTCAACACAATCAGCCCGCTGATGACCAACTGTGCTCTTCTCCTCGAATGCGCGACCCCGAAAGACTCCGGATCGAATGTGAAGTAAATCAGCTGGCGCCACCGAGCCACCAGCACCAACGCCACCAGCAGCAAGAGGCCACCGGACAGCACAATATCAATCTTGTTCACGTTAAGTACGCTGCCGACCAGGAAGCTTTCTACCTTCACCGGCAACGGGGCGAACCACTTGTTCAGGAAGTAGCCCAGTGCGAACCCAAATGTCAGCACAATTCCTGCCGCCGAGGACGTCGTTCCCACCTTTGACAGACCGAACAGTGCCCCAATCGGAATACACATCAGAAATGCTCCGATAAAGAGGAACACCGAAATCCACGAGTGGCTCAGGCCGAGCGCTGCCGCAATAACAACGCCCACAACCGCGCCGGGAAAAGTCGCATGTGTAATCGCTTCTGCGAAGAACACTTGTTTTCCCAGCACCGCGAGCACCCCAACTACTCCAGCCAGGGCTCCTACCAGTATCAGTTCGATAATGGGCAAAATCAGGATGCTAGACACGGTCTCCTCCCAGCACGACGCGCAGCCCCAGTGCCATGAAATACAGTCCCACCGAGGTCAGCGCGACGACTGCCTGAGGCGACACCGGCCCCAAAGGCACCAGTGCCAAACCAACGATTCCGCTGAGGCAGCCCACTGCAATCGCAATCGGCACCATCACATGAACTCGGCGAGTCAGCAGTCTCGCCGCCGCTCCCGGCACGACCAGATATCCGACTACCAGAAGCACGCCCACAGCGCTTGCCGACGACACCACGACCGCAGCAATCGCCGCGTTAATGGTGAGGTCGATGCCCCACACATTGACGCCTGCGGCTTTGGCACCGAAGCGATCAAAGGCAACAAACACCTGCCGGCGCCAGGTCACTGCGATAAGAACCAAGGCGATGGCACAGACAATCAGGGCGCTGGTGAGACGGGAGTCAGTGACTTCCAGCAGTCGCCCGAACATGAGCGCTTCCAGCTGTCCTGACTGGTCACCTTTCTTCAGCGAGAGAATCACACCGATGGAAAAGAAGCTGGTCAGTACAACTGCCACTCCGGCTTCCGACATGTGCGAGCGCGATACCAAGGTCAGTGCTACTGCCACTACCACCGCAAATGCTGCAGCCACCGGGATAATCATGTCGATGCCGCCGAATACGGCACCGGCCACAATTCCGGGAAAAATCGAATGCACCATGGCCTCGGCATTGAACTCGAGGCCACGCAGGTTCACGATGACACCGACCAGGCCAGAGACCGCCCCGAGGGCAATCAGCAGCACTAGTGGCCTGAACATGAAAGGCGCTACCCCAAGCTCATTCGCAAGCTCAGTCCACATAGGCTGGCACCAACTTCGAGGTCGCACCAAAAGCCGGCTGCTCCGCCACAATTAATGTGTTTTCGCAGGTCTCCTCAGCAAGAACAAGATCATGGGTGGCCGCGATAATTGCCGTGCCATTTTCCTTCAGTTCGTTGAGGAGATTCAGCAGCATCGCCCGATTTTCAGTGTCGAGGCCGTTGAACGGCTCGTCGAGAAGCACAAGTTGCGGACGTGCGACGATGGCGCGCGCCAACAGGACGCGTTGCTGCTGACCACCGGAGAGGTTGCCGAAACGTTCACTGGTGCGGTCGGCAAGCCCGACTTTGGCTAGCGCTGCGTGGATGCGTTCTTTGCGGTGTCCAAGCGGTTGGAAGGGGCGCAGTTCGTGCAGCACCCCCATGGCGACGACATCGAACGCCGTGACCGGAAAAGTGCGATCGAGGTCTGCCGACTGCGGGACGTAGGACACAATCTTCGCGTTGTTGTGCATCTCACCAGCGAGAAGACGAGTCCCACCCAGGATTCCGCGCAGCACAGTCGTTTTTCCAGAGCCATTGGCGCCGATGAGTGCAAGCCCGGTACCCGGCGCGACATTGGCGGTGATGTGATTGACGATGGGTACCGCCGTGTAGCCGAATGAGGCATCGCGGAGCGTGACTATGGGCTCGGCAGACATGGGGTTGGCTAAGTGGTTACGGCTCATTTGATGCCCTCTGGCAGGGGCGCGACAGTTCCGTCCCATGCCGTCACAACCTGAGTGACGTTGTGGATGATGGAACCGATGTAGGTCTCGCCATCACTGCCAGCCGGACCAAGGGAGTCGCCGTAGAGTGCGTCCTCACCAACGATGGCCTTGACACCTGCGGCCTTGGCGATCGCCTCAATTGATTTCGAGTTGTTCGAGTTCTCCGCAAACAGCGCGGTTGCACCCGAGTCCTTCACGGTCTTTGCCGCCTCGGCGATATGCGCGGCCGTGGCATCCTGCTGCTCGTTGAAATCAGACAGCGCTGCGCCGATGAAGTTGATATTGAACTCGTGGGAGAAGTATCCAAAGGCATCGTGGCTGGTAAACAGCACAGGGTCCGACACGGTGGCGATGGACTTATTTGCCCACTCATCCAGCTGATTCAGCTTCTCCTGGTAGGCCGCAACGTGGTCGGCGATGGTGGACTTCAGCTCATTGTCGCCACGTTCCTCAGCGACCTGTTCCAGGGCATAGCCGATATTGGCAACCTGGATCTTGGCGTTCTTCGGTGAGGTCCATACATGCGGATCGAAGCGGAATTCCGCCTCCTCACCGGGTTCTTCCGGCGGGAATGGCCATGGGGCGACATCAATCTTTTCCACCCCTCGGTCGATGGTGTAGTTACCATTCTTCGCCTTCTCTGGTGGCAGCGGCTTGGTTTTGTCCGTGTCCTTGGCTGCCTTCATGGCATCTACGTCACCTGCAGTGAGAACGCCACTGGTTACTGCCATCGTTCCGGAAAAGCCCGAGGACTCAATCGCCTGGTCCAGGAAGTGCTCCAAATCGACTCCGTTGACGAACAAGAGATCGGCGTTACCAGTCTTGGTCAGCTGCTCATGGGTCATTTCGAGCTCATGTGCTGTTGCATTCGGCGCCAACAGGCAGGTCAAATCAACTTCATCGATGTCCAGCTGCTTCACGTAATCACAAATCTGCGTCGTGGAAGCCACGACGTTGATTGGGTTCTCGCCGCTGGCTCCCTCACTGCCATCGCCACACGCTGCAAGGCCAGCGCCCGCTAGCAAGATCGAAAGGCCCGCACACATGGACTTAGCTGATCGCGAAAGTTTTCCGGAAATTGTCATGTTGGTGTCCGCTCTTGATTGTTTGTTATTGCTTTACGACGGCTACGCTGACCGGCCGCTTCAGTAAATCTGGTCACCTTAGGGGCGGTTGGAGCGCACTTCGCCGTTCATCTATCACGTGTGAGAGTAAACCTAACGACAACTATTTTCAACCTATTGAACTTAAGTGTTGTTGGCTTTACAGCCTTTCAGGATAAATAATGAACAAGGTCTCACCCCATACAGTTACACCGCTCCATCAACCGCCACACCACAACATCAGCCATGATGGAGACATGGAAGCGAAGATTTACCACAACCCCCGCTGCTCAAAGTCCCGCCAAGCTCTCGCCGTACTACGCGAGGCCGGAATCGAGCCGGAGATCATCAAGTACCTAGACACTCCTCCAACCAAGACCGAGCTGCGCTCGCTAATCGAGGCGGCCGGCCTGAGCGTCATCGATGCCGTGCGCACCAAGGAAGCAGAGTTCAAGGAACTGGGACTCTCCAAGGACTCCAGCGACGAGGAACTGCTGGACGCAATGGTCACACACCCACGCCTGATTGAGCGCCCATTTGTCGTCACCAATAAGGGGGTAAGGATGGCTCGCCCCACCGAGGCCATTAATGACATTCTCTAGGCAGTGACAAGCATTAATTGCTTTTACGCCAACCCCTCTCAAAGACCTCCAAGGCCGGGAGGTTAATGCCCCGTTAATAGAGACTGAAGTCTCTGTAAACTCAACGCTGAAACGATAAAGCTCCCCGCCTGCTGCCCTAACCACCCGCACAGGTTGCATTAGAGGCAACGGCGGCCTTCAGCGAAAGGACTGTCATTATGAGCAGTCAGAGGCTCGGCTGGCTCAGCGCACCCGGCCCAGCAGCTCCCCTCCCCGAGGAAAAAATTGCCCCGACCTACCGAACCTGGCGATTCAACGTGTTCATGGGCATCTTCATCGGCTACGCGGGCTTCTACCTCATCAGAAATAACATCCCCCTGGTGTCCGCCGTACTGGAAAAGCACGACCTACTTGGCGCAGCCGGAATCGGCATCGTAGCCAATGCAGTTCTGTTCTCCTACGGCCTATCCAAATTCTTCATGGCCATGCTCTCCGACAGGGCCAATGCCAGGTACTTCCTCCCACTTGGCCTAGCACTGTCCGCGGTCGTAAACCTCTTTGTTGCATTCGTCCCAGCAATCAGTGCCTCTGTTGCAATTTTCGCGACAGTCATGTTCATCAATGGCTGGTTCCAAGGCATGGGCTGGCCTCCTTCTGGACGCGTTGTCGTCCACTGGTTCTCGACATCCGAGCGTGGCACCTTGATGTCGATCTGGAACACTGCCCACAATGTCGGCGCCGCCGTCGGCGGTGCTCTGGCAGCCTGGGGCTTGCATTCGTTCGCCACTTCCGACGCCGACTGGACTCCCGCATTCTGGCTACCGGCAATTGTCGCGCTCGTGATTGCCGCCATCGCATTCCTGCTGATTCGAGATAACCCGCAATCCATGGGTCTGCCTCCGGTAGAGGAATACCGGAACGACCCGGACAAGGTCGAAGGAACTAATGACGAGGCACAAGAACCCTGGTTCACAATCGTCAAGAACCATGTTCTTACCAATCCGGTTATCGTCATGCTGGCGCTGGCCAATGTGTTCGTCTACGCACTCCGTTACGGAGTTCTTAACTGGATTCCGATTTACTTGACAAACGAATTGCACAAGACCAACGTCACGGGCGGAATCATCGGATTCATGCTCTACGAGGGCGCAGCAATTGTGGGCACCTTGCTGTGCGGATGGGTCTCCGACAAGGTCTTCAAGGGTTGGCGCTCAGGCGCCGGCATGCTCTTCCTGGTCGGCACCGGCATCACCATTTTCGCGTACTGGCAGCTACCCGCTACGGCACCATTGTGGATGTTCTACGTGCTCATCTCTCTGATCGGCGCACTCATTTACGGTCCAATCATGCTCATCGGACTGCAGGCCATCGACCTCTCGCCTAAGTATGTTGCGGGAACCGCAGCTGGTTTCACTGGATTGTTTGGATACCTTCTCGGCGCAACACTCGCCTCGACTGGTGTCGGCCTCTTGATCGACTTCGCAGGCTGGAATGTTACATTCGCAACCCTCATTGGCGTTGTCGCTATAGCGTTTGTCCTCATGATGTTCGTCGGCAAGTACGAGCGCGATGTCATGCACAAGGCAGATGAAGCCCGCACCAAAACAGCTCAATAACTGTCGGCCACGGTGTAGCTAGTCGAATCTCAACTTCACTCCGTGGGGCCAATACGGTCGCAAGGTCGCCAATTCATCGGTACACTCTATGTCACAAACGAAAAAACGCGAGTAGACATTACGAATGGAAGGAGACTTCACCATGGGACTTATGGACAAGGCCAAGGAAGCACTGAGCAACGAAGAGAACACCGATAAGGTTCTGGACAAGGCTGAGCAGCTGGGCAAGGAGAAGCTCGGCGAGGACAAGGCCGACCAGATCAAGAAGGCTCGCGACATGGCAGACGAGCGCCTGGGCGACGAGAAGTAAGCTACAGAGCTTTTCACCCCGCATTAGCACCCCACTTTCACAGGGGAGCTGGTGCGGGGTTTTGCTGTCCTTAGGAGATCCCACAGGACCGCTGACACGCCTTTATTGACAATTATTTTCACATTGTCCATCATTAGCCACGTGAAAACTATTGTCGATAGAGCTTCTCTTCCGCGTACTCGAAACCAAAAACTTCGAGCCCGGCTCTTCGGCTTTCTGTTTTTCCTGGCCGTCCCCGCCACAATCCTCTTGGCAATCTCCATCGGCCCCGCGGGAACAGGTTTCAGCAACGGCATCGTCGCACTGCTCACCCCGCTCATCAATACGCTTTCCGACGACCTCTCAGCTCTCAACCACCTCCTGCCAGAGATATCCCCTGCCACGCAATCACTTGTCTGGAGCATCCGGCTGCCCCGTGTCCTGTTGGCGGGGCTGGTCGGTGCCTCGCTCGCTGTCGCAGGCGCAACCATGCAGGCAGTCTTTCGCAATCCACTGGCGGAACCCGGTGTTACCGGTGTCTCCTCCGGTGCAGCAGTGGTAGCCGTTATTCTCATCGTCACTGGCGTGGCCGCGAAAGCGCCGTGGGTCCTCTCGGCAGGCGCATTCATAGGCGCGTTGCTGGCTGTCATATTTGTCCAGATCGTCGCCGGTCTCAATGGCGGCAGTGGAGCCACCCTGTTGCTCGTCGGCATTGCGCTCAATGCGTTCCTCGGCGCAGTCATCGCCGCCACCATCGCGAACGCGCCACACAGCGATGACGCACAACAGGCCATGTTCTGGCTCAACGGCGATTTAACTGCTGCCAATTGGCAGGACATTGCGCTGGCAGTCGGCCCCATTACCGTCGGCACGGTTATCCTGATGATGCTCATTCCCGAACTCAACCTGCTCCTCCTCGGCGAAGAACAGGCCGCTGCCACTGGTATGCGCACAGTCTGGATCCGGCAACTGCTACTCGCCCTGGCTGCTTTAGTCACGGCAGCGGGCGTCGCTGTCACTGGCGTTATTTCCTTTGTCGGATTGGTCGTCCCGCACCTGATTCGCCTTGCCATCGGCCCCGATCACCGCAGCCTGCTGCCCATTTCTATGTGCCTCGGCGCAGTATTTCTCATTCTCGCCGACCTCGTCGCCCGCAGTCTCTTTTCCCCAGTTGCTCTGCAAACTGGCACAGTCACCGCGTTCCTTGGCGCACCTGCGCTACTCGCGTTGATTCTTCGGCAAGGTGGTCGCCAGTCATGAGTCAGCAGACGCAAAATCTCACCGACCACGTCACTAAGCCAGACACCGACAGCACCGCGCTGCTGCGGGCTACCGATCTCAGTGTCGGTTACCGCAATCGGACCGTCGTAAGTGGCGTGAACCTTGCTATTCGACCTGGCGAAGTCCAAGGCATCATCGGCTCCAACGGCACCGGAAAATCCTCCTTGCTCCGTGCTATGGCTGGCATTGTGACACCGAGTTCGGGGCAGGTTGAGCTCCTCGGCGCGCCGCTGACGAAGCTTCGTGCCCACGAACGCGCCACTCGATTGGCGTACCTGCCGCAGCACACACCGGCCGATACTGCTATTGACGTTCGAACTGTCGTGGCACTCGGCAGGTACGCGCACCACCGTCGGCGTGACCGTTTCCGCAGCTCACTAAACTCCACGGACCACGACATCGTCGCCTACGCTCTCGACCGCGTCGGTGTCACCGCACTCGCCGACCGCCCTATCACAGCTCTGTCCGGCGGGCAGCGGCAATTGGTGTTCATCGCAAAGCTATTGGCACAACAGGCCAAGGTCATGCTTTTCGACGAACCCACTGCGGCCTTGGACATCGGGTTTCAGCTGGAAATCCTCGAGCTCCTCGGCGAGCTTGCCGACGAAGGCCACGGTATCGGAGTCGTCCTTCATGACCTCAACCTCGCGGCCCGCAGCTGCCACCGGCTCAGTGTGATTCACAACGGCGGATTGGAAGTCACTGGTTCCGCCGAAGAAGTGCTGACGCCTCCCCGAATAGATGCGATTTATCGCATCTCCAGCGCTGTCGATACGGATCCGCATACCGGTTCGGTGCGAGTGACGGCGTTGGCTCGGGCTCGCCCGGCTGACTGATTGCGGCTAACTGATTCCAGCTAGCGATAACGCAACCGAAAACTTTCCCAACAATCAAAACTCAACATTCAAGGAAGTACTTTCGTGTTTTCACCAACTTCTCCTATCTCTGCCTTGAAGCGAAACTCTAAAAAGGCCGTCACTCTGCCGTTGATTGCAGCTCTCCCGCTCGCTGCGGTGGTCGCTTGTTCTTCCTCGGAGGAGACGGCGCAGCAGCCGTCGTCAAGCGAAACTGCGACGAGCCAGCAGGCGCAGTGGCCGCGTACTGTTACCGTCGGCGACCACGACGTTACGGTGCAGAGTCAGCCGAAGCGCATCGTTGCACTGTCGACTGAGGTTGCGGATCTGGCGTTGGAACTGGTTGGGCCAGAGCGTGTCGTAGCCGTGACGAAGAATGCGCTCGATGAGAGCTCGGGTAATCAGGTTGAGCTGGCGCGTCAGGTGCCTAACGCGATTGCCAACTCCACGAAGCCGGATCCGGAGCAGATTCTGTCCTATGAGCCGGACATGGTGTTGATGACCAGCCGCCATGATCAGGAGCAGTCGGCAAGTGAGCTGCTGGGTGCCAGCGATGTTCCGACCGCGGCGTTTGCCAGCAGTGATTTCGCCTCGCCGAAGGCGCTGGCAGAGTCGGTGACCAAACTCGGCAAGTTGCTCGGAGCCGAAGATAAGGCGGCTGAAATGGTTGCCAAGATTGAATCGGAAACCGAAGAGATTCTCTCGGAAATTGACTCCACAACTAAGCCAAAGACGCTGGTCCTGTTTGCCCGCGGTGGTCAGAAGATGATTATGGGCATGCAGTCGGCGACGACGAATCTCGTTGAGCTGGCCGGTGGCGAGCCGATTTCGCCAAAGGGCAAGCGCCCGGGTGCCGTTCCCGCTGATCCGGAAACAATTGTGCAGCTGAATCCGGATGTCATTTTGATTCAGGATTTCCACGGCCAGGGCAAGGCTCCATTCCAGGAGTTGCTGGATAATCCGGCGCTTGCCGACGTCGCTGCGGTCAAGAATGATCGAGTGCAACTGATTGATGCGAAGACGACCTCTGGCACCGCCGGAATGCACATGCCCGATGGACTGCGTGAGATCGCTGACGCACTGGCTAAATAGAAAATAGGTTTTCACGTCGCTATGTGGATTCATGAAGCACTGACTTCCCCACCCCGCCGAATGCACTGGGTTTTGTTATCCAGCTGGGGGCGCAGCTTTTTCTTCGCTCTCAGTGCCGTGTCTCTTGGACACGCGCTCGATGCTCTAAGCAGTTTGTACGGCGGTGTCGCAGACACCAGTGGCGGCAACTGGTTTGGGCAGTGGGGACTTCATGAATCCCTGTCCGCTGCAATTGTGGCGGTCATTCTGGGAAGCCTCTGTGCTTATGTCACCGAGGCATTGCCACCACGGCTTGCTGGCGAGCAGGAAAAGCTGTGGCGCTCACATGTGGTTGGCAGTGTGCTGAAGCCGGAGTTTTCCGCTCCTGAACAAGCCCCGAAGCACGCGCATGGAAGAGGGCACGGTGGCGGGAAATCCGGTCACTCACACCGAAGCGCGTCCAACACTGGCGAAGGCCTACTCTTCGATGCCGCGACCACAAGCGTCGAACAGACCGCGAACTACCGAGCGACATTTCTCGCTCCCACGTTGGCCTCGTTTAGTGCTCCACTGATCATTTTGGCGGTCTGGGCTTTGTGGGTGGATACGAAAACCGCCTTGTGGCTGGCACTATTTTTCATTTCCACGCCGCTGATCATTATTGGTGCGGGAAAGATTCTGCGGAAATCCAATGCGACGTATCGTCGAAAGCAAGCGAAGGCCACGCATGCCTACTTGGAGATGCTCGAAGGGCTGGGAACATTCAAAGTTCTTGGAGCAATTGATCGAGTCATGGCACGTTTTGCCAGCCAAACTCGCACTGCGATGTCTGAGCTCACCGCCCTACTCGCCCGCAATCAGCTGATGATTATTGTCAACGACGCGGTTTTTGGTATTGCAATGTCGACGACCGCAATCGGTCTTGTCTTGCTGCGTTTGCAGGCAGATGCAATCAGCGTTGGCACAGCTCTCGCAGGCGTTTTCCTATCCGTTCTGCTCTACGAGCCCGTCAATCGCGTCGGCCGCACTTTCTACATCGGACTCGGCGGGCGCACGCATCGAAACGGAATAGTGGAGGTATTCGGTGAGCCTGCCGCTAAAGCGTTCACAACCGGAACAGCGCATTCCGCCAAAGCCTCCGCACCGCACGCACCGGAGATTTCCCTCCGCGATGTGAGCGTTGACATCGGCGAAAAGCGCATTCTCTCCGATATCAACCTGACAATTCCAGCCGGCAGCAGAGTCGGCATCGTTGGCCCCAGCGGTTCCGGAAAGAGCACACTCCTGCGTGTACTCGCAGGCCTACAGCCGCATTCCGGGGAAGTCTGCCTTGACAGCCACGCGCTTTCAACCCCGGAGTTGCTCGCCAACTCGCTGCTCATCTCCCAGCAACCAGCCATCTTCGGCACCACCGTCGCGGACAATCTTCGCATCGCATGCTCGGACGCAACGGCCGTCGATATGCGAAAAGCACTTCGCGACGTGCACTTACTCACCGAAATCGAGCAGCGCCCTGGTGGTCTCGATTCGGAGGTCGGCGATCAGGGCAATTGGCTCTCAGGCGGGCAACGACGCCGCCTGGCCATTGCGCGTGGTCTGCTCGGCGCCGCTCCGATTGTGCTTCTCGACGAGCCGACAGCGGACATCGATCGTCGGACGGAAGGTCTCATCAAGGAGTCCTTGACCCGCCTTGCTGAAGGACGAACGAGCATCATGGTCGCTCACCGCATGGAAGCGCTATCGGACGTTGATCTGGTCATTGTCGTCGCCGAAGGCCGGATCGTGGCTGCGGGCAAACCCGACCAACTGAGCACAAGCAATGAGTATTACGCACGAGCGCTGACCGAGGAGAGCTGACATGAACAACATCATCTGGTTGCTGCGCTTTTCCGCACAGGCTCGCGGAGCGCTCAGTGCATCTATCCTCGCACGCGTGGCTGGGCACATTCTGGGTGCATTGATGCTGGCTGTGCCCGCCTGGGCAATTGCCACAATTGCGCTGTCGAAGTGGGACGCAACCGACTCGTCGCAAAGCTTGAGCATGCAGTGGACGTGGGCGGTCATTGGCGTGGTTGCAGGGCTGGCGCTGTTGAAAGCGATTCTGCGGTATGTCGAGCAGTACCTCGGGCATCTGGCTGCATTTCGGCTGCTCGGCGAGCTGCGGCTGTGGATCGTCGAGCGTCTTATCCCGCAGGCGCCCGCGGTAACCGATGGGCTGGGTACTGCCAGAATCCACACGATTGCGATTCGTGATGTTGACCGTGTGGAAGTCTTCTTCGCGCACACAATTGCGCCCGCGGTGACGGCCGTACTAATTCCGCTTATGGCGGTCATGACAGCGGCATTGACTGCTGGAGCCCTGCCTGCGATTGCTCTGACGCTGACCTTCGCGGTTGGCTTTGTGATTGCACTCGCGGGCTCTAAGAAGGCGACTGCGGAGGCTTCCGCAACGAACTCCACACGCACGGACATTGCACAGTACATTGCCGATACGCTGCGCCTTCGGGAGGAAATCCTCATCTACGGCGCAGCCGAGCAGCGGCTGCGGGGATTGCGTGAGCTCGATGAACAGCTTGCTCAGAAAATGCGTGCAGGTGGCAAGCGGGCTGGACTGCGCTCTGGCGCGACCGGACTTCGGATTTGGGGTGGCAGCATTGCCGTCTTTTGTGCTGGTATCCCGGCGCTTTCAGCCGACTACCGTATGCTCCCTGCTGTTTTGGTGACGACGTCCCTGGTGGCGGGAACTGCTTCATCAATGGATTCGATCGAGCGCCTGGCATCTTCTCTGCCAGCAGGACTCAATGCAGTCACTCGGATCAGGGAGCTGGCCGCGCAGCCGCCGACTGTGGAAGAGCCGAAGCAGCCGGAGTCGCTGGACCTGCACCACGCGCAGACCGCGAGGGCCAACTCCGGCGACTCAGTCCCTGCCCTCGAACTGAGCGATGTCAGCTACCGCTACCCTGGCGCCGATAACCCTGCACTGACCAATATCAATCTGCGTATTGCCTCAGGCCAGTTCATCGGTGTGGTCGGCCCAACTGGTTCGGGCAAGTCCACACTCTCCCGGCTAATCCAGCGGCATGTCGATCCGGATGTCGGCGAGGTCATCATCAATGGCCACAATGCCCGTGACCTCGGCTCAACCAATGTCTGCCGAACGGTTGTTGTCGCAGATCAGAATCCCTTTCTCATGGAGGCCACCATCGCTGAGAATCTATGTCTCGGCACGCCTGATGGCTGCGAGGTTCCCGAATCACTGATGCACTGGGCGCTCGAACTCGCCGCCATCAACCCTGCTGAGATGCCGTTGGACAGGCCCATTGGCCGCCGCGCGCAGCGGCTCAGCGGTGGTCAGCGTCAACGTCTGGCGCTGGCCCGCACCTACTTACGCGCGGTACTAGCCGACGGCACTAAGCCCAATGACCTCGCTGCACACCTCGCCGGAAAGATTGTTATTTTCGACGAAGCCACCAGCCACCAGGATCCACTGACGCAGGCTCGTATCGTAGACAATGCCCGCGCATGTGGAGCGACCTGCATCTTTATTGCGCACCGACTTCAGACACTGGCCGAGGCCGATGACATCCTGGTCATCGAAAACGGCCAGCTCATCGAACGCGGCACGTATGACAACCTCCTCAACGCAGACGGCGCATTTGCTCGACTTGCGCGCGCCGAGGTCTAGGCTCCTTCTAGCTCTCCGCGCAGGTCTTCCGCAGCACCACCACGGTGTCGACAACGTTCTTGCCATCGATTTGCTTGACGACGTCACGCTGCGCCACCACCGCTTCGAGACTCTGCGGCTCGTGCGCAAAGAAATCAGTGACCTCATCCGCGCTGTAGAGCAGCTCGGGGTCTCCCGGGCCGTGGACTTCGTTGTCCGGATGGTGTGAGACTGAGACAAAGTAGCCACCCGGAGTGAGAGCCTCAGCGACGGCTCGCCAGAGGTTCTCCCTGTCCCTGCGCGGCAGGTGAATAAATGCGGCGACTACCAGCTCAAAGCTTCCTGCTTCCGGCTGCCAGTCTGTTAAGTCTTGCTGGACCAGGTTCGCAGAGAGCCCTTCAGCTGCCAACGCGGCTCCAGTATGTTCGAGCCCGACGCTGGAGAAATCCATGCCGGTGACATCCCAGCCCTGGCTGGCTAACCACACCGTGTAACGGCCACGGCCACAGCCTAGGTCGAGCGCACGTGAGGGGTCGGAGAAACCTTTCCAGATTACCTCAACATGCTGCGCGATTGTCGGATTCGGTTCGCCGCCAAAGAAAGAGCGCGAACCGTCACTTGCGGCCTCGCGATCTGCGGTGAATTTCCCATCCCAGAACTCTGCTGTCGACATGCTCACCAGGATAGACGGCACCGAGAGGCAATGCTGGACTACATGAGGTTCTGCGGAGGTTTGAAGTTCTACGGGGAGAGAATCTCCACCGGCAAACTGGCATCCTAGTGATCCTCGACGAGCTCGCGGAGCCGGGCAAAGATTGCCGCACCATCGTGGCGAATGCCGTCATGCTGGAATGCATTGGTCACATGTGGCCGCAGGTCCCGGTAGCAGTTGGCTGTCTCCATGGAGTACTCGAACGGCACGAAAATATCGTCGAGGTAAACCGCGGCTGCCGAGGTCGGGGCGTCGGCAAGCAAGCGTGCGGAATCATACGGCGAGCTTTCCCAGGTGTGCTGCGCAAATGCTTCCGCCTTTTCCTTGAAAGGAACGAGCGCGGGGTCCTCGTCGAATTGCCAGGGGAAAACGTGCTCACCGGTGAGATAAAACGGCTCGTCTCCTGCAGGATTGGCCTTTTCTTCAAAACCTGGGATTTCCTCGCGAATACGGTGAGCTGCCCAATTAGTTGTGGGCTGGTTCCCGACGCCACCATAAATGGATTCATGAATCGCGGCGTATAGCGGACCGTCGGCGAAACTCACGCGGGTCCCTACATCGGCCAGAAAATCGGTGCGCAATTGCTTTTCGCCATTGCGAATGTGGAATGGCTCTTCCAACAAATACGCCAGATTGTGGAATCCATCTCCGCGGCCTAATTCAATTCCGATGGTGCGGAATCGGCGAGAACTCAGTCGCTCACCGGTGGGGAGAGTTTCTGCAGATTGCTCGAGGTGCGCGCAGATTTCTCGAATTCGGTTTTCGGCCCACGGATACTCGCGATAAAAACGCTCGTGACGGGTGCGCAGCTTCGCATACGTCGTGCGATAAAGGTCGTCAGCACCACGGTCCAGAACAGGTAAACCGCCTGTGAGATAAGCGTGCTCCACGGATTCCGGATAGCGGCTGAGATACGAAGTAATACAAAACCCGCCAAAGGACTGGCCATACAGTGACCATTTGGCAATGCCCAAATGCTTTCGCAATGCTTCCGCGTCTTCGACGATGTATTCCTGACGCAATTGGGCAAGCCGCTCGGCCGGAACATCTGCAATATTGGCCGCATCAATTCGATGCGAGCGCCCAGTGCCGCGCTGATCCAGCAGGATGACGCGGAATTCCTTCAGCGCCTCACCGATTACTCCGCTGGCACCTACCGGACGCGGTGCCGGAAATCCCGGGCCGCCCTGCAAATAGACAATTGCCGGCGCATCCTCATTTCCTGGCGCATAGATTTCCCTGGCGAAAAGCTCAAATGTCGCGGCATTCGCAGCTTCGGTAAAAGGATCCCAGGGCACCTCAACGGTGTGTTCCTTAATAATGTACCCAAAATGCCTGCTTGCAGTACTCGTCGATGCCATGTCTCTGCCGCTCCTCTAATCCCGCTGCTCGTATTTCTTCATCAGCTTTGCGACGAGTAAATCGGTCGCCTCATCGTCCGCAAGAATTTGATCCAACATCTCCCGGTATTCCCGCTGCCGCAGTGCCGTATCTTCTCCGTAGTCATCATAGGAATCACCGGATAGGTCCACACCGAAATCGGATTCGTCGCTGTCATCCTGCACTGTCTCCTGCTGCGCCGTCGGCATGTGCAGATCCGCTGGGAAGTCCGCATTGAACTCCTCCAGGAATTCCTCCGCGTTGGCCTCGGCGTCGGAACGCGACACTCCCCTATCAACCTCAGCCTGAATGCGACGCTGCAGCGCTTTTTCCATCTGTCGGTGACGCCAGCTGCGGAGGCGTGCGGGCTCGAAACGTCGACCAACCTCGCGGCTCTTGCCCTCTGCTCGACGTGCGAGGACCGCAATCTGCGCCGCGGTGTCGTTCAGTGGCGCCCACTCCGAGTGTGCCGACACTCGCCAATTACCCCAGTACCCCAGCAGCGAAAGCAGGATGCTGACGATAGGACCAATGACCATGGACACGGCCATAAATCCCAAATGGTGGCCTCCGATGACAATGACCGCGCAAGCCACGGCCGGGATGACCGTGGGCTGGTTGCCGCCGAAAACAGCGGGTACTCGCCCGGTCACAATGTCGCGGATCATGGAACCACCAGTGGCGGTGAAAACGCCCATCATGATGCACGGCAGAATGGGCAGACCATACGTGACGCCTTTGACCGTTCCCGTAGCTGCCCAGAGTCCCGAGACCACAGCGTCACCGTGGACCTGAACGTATTCCCAGGTCTTTCCTTTGAAATAGAAAAATCGCGCAATGAGCGCACCAGTAAACGCCAGGATTAGGTACTCCGGCTGGCTCATTGCGGCGACGGTGCCCTGGTTAATCAGAACATCGCGAATCATGCCGCCCCCCAGTGCGGAGAACAGCGCAATAAAGAAGAACCCGATGATGTCGTAGCCTCGTTGCCGGGCGATGGTGCCACCGATGATGCCCATGAGCAGGACACCACTGACATCGGACCACCGGTACATCGACTCGATGAGCGGATCTACTTCTGCGACGTTCATGATGTTCAAGCTTAGACGCTGCTATTTTTCAAGCATCAACGAAAGGTCGGGATACCCATGCAAAACGCTGACACCTTTGCTTCAGCACGCCCCAGCAGCAGGCTCATGCGCGGCATCGCAACTGCTTCCCGCGCACACGATGGGCACTACCGAAAGGGCTCTGGCCTTCCCTATATCAGCCATCCGATGTCAGTGATGTTGATTGCGGCGAGCGTGACTAACGACGAAGACGTGCTGTTGGCAGCCCTCTTCCACGACATTTTGGAAGACGTGCCGGAAAACTACTCACGTGCCGAGATGGAAGATGAGTTCGGGCCTCGCGTGGTTGAGATCGTCGAGGGCGTCACCAAAGACTCTTCCCTGCCCTCGTGGCAGGAGCGTGCCGATGCCTACCTGGAGCAGCTTTCTCATGGCAGCGAGGAGTCCCTCATCGTGGCCGCTGCGGATAAGTTCCACAATCTCAGCCAGACTCTGGAGGATTTAGACCGCGATGGTCACGCTCTGTGGGACCGCTTTCGGTCTACTCCGAGCCAGCAACTGTGGTGGTACACAAGCGTCCGCAACGTGATTGCCGAACGACTGCCCGACATGCCTTTGCTAGCGGACCTGAGCGTTCTTATTGAGCGCCTCGATTCCTGGGTACAAGAGGCGTAACCTGCGAGTCAACAATTAAACCGACAATTAATCCAGGAATACACGACAGGAGAATAATAGTGACTTCGGTTAATGCTTCGTCCACAGCCGAACTGCCCACCACCACTCAGCAATGGGTTTTAGCGTCTCGTCCGTCCGGCCTGCCAACTGACGAGAATTTCCGCCTCGAGACCGTCGATTTGCCTGAGCTTAACGACGGCGACATTTTGGTAGCCAACTCGGTCGCTACCGTTGATCCCTATATGCGCGGCCGCATGAACGACACCAAGTCGTACATCCCACCATTCCAGCTCGACCAGCCAATGACTGGCGGTGCTGTAGGCACCGTCCTTGCGTCCAAGTCGGATAAGTTCCAGGTTGGCGACGCTGTCCGCCACTCTTACGGCTGGCAGACCAACGCTGTTATTGCCGATTCCGAAGCAACTCCGGTTGACCTCAACGTTGCTCCAGCTGCTGCCTACCTGGGCATCCTTGGTCTTACTGGCCTTACTGCTTACGTTGGTCTGAGTGCCGTCGGAGAGATGAAGGAAGGCGACGTCGTCTTTATCTCTGGCGCTGCTGGCGCAGTTGGCTCGGCTGCTGGTCAGTTCGCCAAGCAGATGGGCGCTTCCCGCGTCATTGGCTCCGCCGGCTCGGACGAGAAGGTTAAGCGCCTGCTCGAACTCGGCTTTGATGCCGCTTTTAACTACAACGACGGCCCGGTTGCAGAGCAGCTAGCAAAGGCGGCACCAGAGGGCATTGACTTCTACTTCGACAACGTTGGTGGAGACCACCTGGAGGCAGCCATCGGCGCGATGCGCACCTTTGGCCGTGTCGCTATGTGTGGCGCAATCTCCCAGTACAACAACACCGGAGCTCCGACCGGACCACGCAACCTAGCTCTGGCCATTGGCAAGTGCATTACGTTGCGCGGCTTCGTATTGGGCAAGTACCTGCACCTGGCAGGTGAATTCCAGGAGCGAATGGCTCCGCTGGTCGTCAGCGGTAAGGTCGCTTACGATGTCACCACTCGCCACGGTATCGAGAACATGCCAGCTGCATTCCTCGAGCTGTTTAGCGGAGGCAACACCGGCAAGATGGTCGTAGAGTTCTAACGAACTAAAGAACTGCCCTGCGCGGAGCCGAGACTTCCTTCAGCCTGCTGGACATAGCGACACCAACCAGTCCCATCAGCGCCAGGAAGATTAGAGCCGCCGCAGGGCCGAAGCTAGCGATAACACCCGACAGCGCACCGACGATGAGCAGGACAACACCCATGATGGTGTTGGCCGCTCCGACGTACTCGGTGCGCTTGTCGCCTTCTGCCATGTCAACAACATAGGTCGAACGAGCCACACGAACACCGGCGTGAACGACGGACATTGCGAAGAAACCGAGTGGGAAAATCCAGGCATTGGCGCTGGTGGAAAGCCAGTGCGCACTTGCGACCAGCAGGAAAAGCACGATCGAGCCGACGAGCGAAGAGTAGGTCAGGACCTTCTTTGAGGATTTATCCGACCAGATTCCGGCGACTTTTCCACCAATCAGAGAAGCGAAACCCGCAGCGAGCATGAAGATGCCGACGTTTGCGTTCACTCCCCCGCCGCTACCGTCTGAAGCTTCCAGATCAGCACCCACCTGCGCACTCAAGGTCACGATGAACGACGTAGATAGTGCTGTGACCAGCAACAAGCTACGGACAATCACGAAGTCACGGAAGTTCTTATCCTCCGCAAATAGCCGCCAGGTGTCCTGCCACCAGGTTTTATTCGGCTCTTCCTTGTCATCTTCATTGGTGGGCTCGACAATTCCGCGGAAAATCAAAACCGCTGCCACCCATGACAGAGCTGCAGCAAAGATGAGCCCCGCCACGATCGGTTTGGTGACGTTATCGCGGATGATCCACAACACCGCACCAACAATAATTGCGGCGACACCGCCCAACATCGCAGCTCGGCCGCTGATCTGCCCGCGCTGCCCCTTCGGAATCGTGCGTCCTTGAACATCCTTGGAGGCCATCGAGCACAGTGCTCGGGCCGTCGCAAAGCCTGCAAGTGCGAGGATTACAGCAACACCGAGCGCGGTACCTTCCAGGAACAACGCCGCCAGACCAATCAGCGCTGCAGCGACCGCTTGCCCCAACGCCCCGGCAATCCAGACGGTCGTGCGGCGCGGGCGAGATTTCACCCACGGTGTCAGCGCAGCCTGCGGCAGCATAGAGCCGGACTCACGCACTGGCACAAGCATGGCGATGAAGAAGCCCGGCGCGCCAGCCGAATGCAGCAACCATGGCAACAACGTCTTTGCCGCGACGATTTGATCGCCAATATTCTGCAGGCCGTGCGCCCAAACATAGCGCTTGGCGTTGGTGCTGGCGTGTTTTTGCACCGACTCTGGGTTGTCCCCTACAGGTTTGTCAGCTACCGAGCTATCCGTCATACCTTTCACGCTACCTGTCCGCAGCAACGGCGCTGACGCACGCGACTGTCTGCTCAGGCCAGTCGAAGCACGAAACGCGCTTGCCCCTTCTGCCATTACACTCGCGGGAAGAACATCTAACATCTTCAACGAAAGTAGAAATATGCCCGCTGACCTTTATCGGCGTCTCTCCAACCTCGATGGCAAGAGCTACGGTGCATACAAATCTTTGCGTGGCTCCCACGACCTGCCGGATCTGGACGCGACGCTGTTTATCGACAAGGTCCAATCCGACCCCTATGCCCCGGCATCACGGGCACGCGTCCATATTCCGCTGTCCGTACTGGACTATCGCGGCGCCTCCCGGTCACAGCCCGGCAGGTTAAGCACGGCGGAGCTCGATTTGCTGAACCGCCGTCTCGTGCGCGCTTTGAAGAAGTATGGTCGCGGG
Source organism: Corynebacterium sp. 401_CJEI (assembly GCF_001076435.1). Taxonomy (NCBI): domain Bacteria; kingdom Bacillati; phylum Actinomycetota; class Actinomycetes; order Mycobacteriales; family Corynebacteriaceae; genus Corynebacterium; species Corynebacterium sp. 401_CJEI. The sequence continues at coordinate 13,069 of NZ_JVIP01000026.1, read as the reverse complement.
CTATTCATTGATTCTCCAGGTCAGCAGGTCTTGCGCCGAGCAGCTGTCGCTGAGCTCCGTGCGGATGCGCACGACGTCGATAAGCATGGCGATGCCCTACAGATCAGCCTAGAAATCCAACTGCCCGCCCGCGGCCGACGCATTCTCGGGCGTGAGGCGGCGCGCTTGATCTGTGAGGATCTGTTTGACGCGCTTGACGACGCCATCGTGAACGCACCCATCGATGCGCTCGAGGCAGCCGCGGAATTGGAGTATGACCAGCTCTTTTTGCGCCGTGCAGTGGCGGACGCGGACCTGATTGGGTTTGTGGCAGACAGTGCGGTGTTGCCTCGTCAGGCGGGCAATAGCCAGCTTCCGAAGCCCGGCGCGACTGCGTTTACCTCGCCGGAATCGCTGCAGCACAGTTTTCAGCTGCCGTCGGGCAAAACCGTGCACGGCATGGGTATTCCGCGGGGCGTGACGTTGATTGTTGGTGGCGGTTATCACGGCAAGTCCACGTTGTTGTCTTCCCTGGTCACGGGTGTTTATAACCATGTCGCTGGCGATGGCCGCGAGTTTGTAGTCGCCGACGAGACTGCGGTTGCGCTGCGTGCCGAGGACGGCCGAGCCATCACTGGTGTGGATATCTCGCCGTTTATCAACGGCCTTCCCTCCGGTGATGACACGACTCGATTTTCCACCGCGAATGCATCGGGGTCGACGTCGCAAGCTGCGGGCCTGATGGAGGCGCTAGGTTCCGGTGCGCGAGTGCTGCTCATCGATGAGGACACCTCCGCGACCAACTTTATGATTCGCGATGAGCGCATGCGCCGCCTCATCCCCGATGACCGCGAGCCGATTACTCCACTGGTCGCACGGGTCCGCGAGCTCTGGGAAAACCACGGAATCTCCACGGTCATCGTCGCTGGTGGTTCTGGTGCATTCATCGATGTCGCGGACACCGTGATTGCTATGGATGCGTACACGCCTTACGACGTCACCAAGCGCGCCCGTGAGCTCCGCGAATCGGCTACTCCGGCCGAGCCTTCGCCTGCTTTTGCGCAGATCGGTGAGCGTTTTCTGCAGGCTGACTTCCCCGCCGGTGGTGGCCGTGGTGGGCATGGCGGCCGCGGCGGCGGTCGCGGTGGGCGCGGTGGCGGTGCGAAACCACCTAAGCCACCGCGTGCTCGTGGTCTAGAGCTGATTCAGGTGGGCAAGGACAATCTTGATTTGCGCGCTGTCAGCCAATTGATGGACTCCTCCCAAACAGAAGCAATTGCCCGGATTCTGGGCGCCGTCGTAAAGCAGCTCGATGGGCGTACTGACCTCACCGACCTAATCCAGCGCGAGTACGACAACTTTTGTCATTCACTCTTCGATGTGACAGCTGAGTTCACCAACTCTGGTCATCTGGCCGAGCCTCGCGTCCAGGAGGTCGCAGCGGCAATCAATCGGCTTCGGCTCTTGCGGTAGAGCCTCGAAGATTGGCGGACCCCGGCCCCGCTCCCTCCCCTGCGGCTGCCCCAGCTAACTTCCTCGACGGATTTCGGCGTCAGGTCTTGACCTTGACGCGGCGTCAAACAGAAAGATGATTCCCGTGAGCAACAACGACAACGAGTACACCATCGGCGAGGCAGCCGAGCTCCTGGGCGTTACCACGCGCACGCTGAGGCATTGGGATGCCATCGGACTACTCAGCCCGCAGTATCGCACGTGGTCCGATTACCGCCTCTACACCGATGAGGACATCGACACCGCGCTGGAGATTCTGGTCTACCGCGCCGCCGGTGTGCCGTTGAAGACTATCGAGGAGTTCATCCACGGCGATTCCTCCCCGAGAAGTCGGAAAGATCGTTTACTCGCACAGCGAACTGTTCTCACCGAGAAGATCGCTGACCTGCACCACATGGTGCAGTCCTTGGACAAACTGATTGAGGAAGGAAATACCATGAAAGCAAAGACGAAAGCGGAGCTCTTGGGCCGCGACTGGCAGAATCTAGAAGCCGAAGCTGAGGAGCGCTGGGGCGACACCACTGAGTGGGAGCAGTCTCAGCAGGCTCAGGAAAAGATGAAGGACAGCGACTGGGCCGAGCTTGAAGCAGAGGCTAAGGATTTTGCCGATGCGCTTGCCGACGCCGCCGAGCGCCACGTCGAGCCCGGTTCCGCTGAGGCGGCCGAGCTAGTTGACCGTCACTTGGCCTCTATTACTCGCTTCTACGAGGCTGGTCGAGAAAAGCAGATTCTGTTGGCTCGCATGTACGTCGCTGATTCCCGGTTTGATCGGTACTACCGCGGCAATGCTGGCTACCTGCTGGAGCTGATTGAAGCTCAGGCCCGTAAGGAAGGCATTGACCCGGCAACTGCCGAGTGGCGGTAAATACAGGGAAGCAGCCGTTCAGCCCGGCCTTCCCATCCGGGACTGAATCGGCATAGAATTGCCTCATGAAATTCATCGAAGCCGCAGACTTCACCGCTGATCGCCCGTGGGGCGCACTGGATGTGGTCACTATGACTGGAGCCACAAGCGTTCGGCTCCACTGGAGCGATCAGCCATACAAGTGGCACATCAATGATGGCGAAGAGGTCTTTGTGGTTGTCGACGGAGCCGTCGATATGCACTACCGCGATGCGGGAGAGGAATGCGTACGCACATTAACGCCTGGCACTATCTGTTTCGCAGAAGCCGGCGACGAACATGTCGCGCACCCGCAGGGCGAGGCGCGCATGCTTGTCATTGAAAAAGAAGGCTCAGTCTAGCCCACAGCAACAGCAGCTGACAGTGCACACTTCGGCATCTCCATAACTCCGTCATATCCCCGACTCGGGAAGGAATTAACCATGAAATTCTCTCGCTCTATCGCCGCTGTCGCCATCGGTGCCGCTACTGTGCTGGGCGCTGTTGCTGCCTCTCCAGCTGTCGCACAGGCTATTGGTTGCCCCTTTGCACCAGTGCACAAGTATGAAGAACACCGTTTCTCCGGTTCTTCGACTTCAGCAGATGCTTTCAAGGTTTGGTTTAACGGTGGCGTCTACATTGAACCAATCGTCGAAACGCTGGATTTGGTTGAGCTTCAGGTTAACGACACCCAGGTCGCTCACGCTGGCGACATCATCTACAAGGATGAAGACGGCAACTTCTGGGTGAAGTAGCCTACGCAGGAAAAACAGGGCTCAATTACAGGTCTCACCCCGTGGCAGATTAACCTCATCTGAATAGGGCTATAGCGCTTAGCGTTGTGGAGTCACTGGTACTCTGTCTCGCACCTTTTGCAATTTCTGCCACGAGCCCTCGTTTTCAGGAGTGTTCCACCATGGAAATCATCATCGTCGATTCTGAGGCCGAAGTCGCGAGCATCGCTTCGGACTACCTCGCTCACTACGCCAACAAAGGTGGAAACCTCGGTGTAGCGACAGGATCGACTCCGCTTGCGACGTATCGGGAACTGATTCGTCGCCATCGGGCTGGTGAAGTCACTTTTAAGGACTGCAGTTTCTTCGCACTCGACGAATACGTGGGACTGCCCATCGAGCATGAGCAGAGCTACTACCACGTGATTCACAATGAGTTTTCCGATCACGTGGATGTTGACCCGGCGAGGGTCCATATTCCCGATGGCCTCGCGGACGATATCGGCGCGGCCTGCGAGGATTACGAGCGAAAGATTATCGAGGCCGGCGGCATTGACATTCAGTTGCTGGGCATCGGCACCAATGGGCATGTTGGTTTTAACGAGCCCGCCAGCTCTTTTGGCTCTCTGACTCGCATTAAGACGCTGCACCCGCAGACCGTGCTGGATAACGCCCGCTTCTTCGACTCCGCGGACGATGTGCCGTACCACGTGGTCACCCAGGGGCTTGGCACCATTTCACGTGCGGGGCACCTCCTGCTGCTGGCCACCGGCACCGCAAAGGCGCACGCTATTGCCGCATCCATCGAGGGCCCACTGAGCGCGTCGATGCCTGCGTCCGTATTGCAGCTGCACCCACGGGCCACGGTTGTCATTGACCAGGCCGCAGCCAGTGAGCTGAAGAACAAGGAATACTACGAGTTCACCTACGCCCATAAGCCGCAGTGGCAGAAGGATATGTGGAAGTAGGCCCCGGCCCTCCCCGGCCCCTTCCCAACCTTCGCTCCCACCCCCGGACTAGTCAGCGCTAGTCGTCATCATCCATCTCCAGCTCGGGGTCTTCGGCACGCGCCTGCTCGTAAACTTCCTTCGCTGCCGTGAGATTAATGACGCCGATGACAAGTCCCACGACGATGTCCGGCCATGCGCTGAACCAGAAAATGGTGACCACTCCGGCGGCGAGAATGAGCAGGTTCGCCAGGACGTCGTTACGCGCCGCCAACCACGCGCCGCGCATGAGCGCACTGTCGGCCTTGCGCAGGTTCATCAGCAAAATCGCACAGACCAGGTTGATGACCATCGCGATAATTGCCGTCACCGACAGCGTTAGTGGCTCTGGCGGCTCACCGCTAATCATCTTCCAGATGGCGGTGCCGAACGCTGCAATCGCCGGGATCAGAATCAGCCCGGCAAGGCCGATACTCGCTTTACGACGGCTCGCCAGCGACCAACCCAATGCGGTGAGAACTAGCAGGTTGATGACGTAAACACGGGGGACATCGTAACGCTCGGCGCGAGTACCATCGAATCCTATGACGCACCCGCAGAAGTTCCACTCAGAAATGAAGGTTCCCGGCGGCAAATTGGTTGTTGCCGATTGTGAGACCACCGGTGACACGATTTCGTCGATAAGCATTTCGGGCGATTTTTTCCTCGAGCCCGATGAAGCCTACGACATTATTAATGACGCTCTGCTCGGTGCACCTGCGGGAGACCATACGGAGCGTTTACAGGTTCGCCTCGATGCGGCGCTGAAGGATTTTGAGGATCAGTCTGGTCGCGAGGTGCGACTGCACGGTTTTGATACCCACATCATTGCGCAGGTCGTTCGACGTGCACTGACACAGGCTGTCGACTTCACTGATTTGGAGTGGGAGGTTTTGCAGCCGGGAGTCCTGCCGACGGTGATGAATGTTGCTCTCGACGAACTCCTCCTTGACCAAGTCAATTCCGGACAGCGCGGACCAACTCTGCGCTTCTGGGATTGGGATGATCGTGCCACCGTCATCGGTTCCTACCAGTCCTATGTTAATGAACTCGAACCCGAGGGCGTAGAGAAGCACGATGTGCAAGTGGTGCGTCGTCTCTCCGGCGGTGGCGCGATGTTCATGGAGGGTGGCAACTGCGTCACCTACTCGATCTATGTTCCGGAGAAGCTGGTCGCCGGCCTCAGCTACGTCGAATCCTATGAGTTCCTCGACCGCTGGGTCATCGCCGCGCTCGCGCAGCTCGGCGTCAATGCGTGGTGCGTCCCCATCAATGACATCACCTCCGATGGCGGCAAGATTGGTGGTGCCGCACAGAAGCGCCGTGGTTCGACAGTGCTTCACCACGTCACCATGAGTTATGACATCGATGCCGACAAAATGATGGAGGTTCTGCGCATTGGCAAGGCCAAGATTGCCGATAAGGGCCTGCGCAGCGCGAAGAAGCGCGTCGATCCGCTCCGCCGTCAGACTGGCGCCAGCCGCGCGGAAGTCATTGACACGATGAAGCAGACATTCATCAACCGCTACGGTGCCACCGAGGCATCGCTTTCCGACGAGGACTTCGCTGCGGCGCAGCATCTTATTGACACCAAATACGGCACGGAGGGCTGGACTCACCGAGTCCCCTAACGTCGCACTGCTTACTTGTATACGACAGCTGGTCGGGAAAAGAAGTTAACTAAAAGAGACAAGTAAACAAAGGAGAGTCGACGTGAGCGGCGAGCGTGCAATTGGGTCCTATCCTGCGAATATGCACCAAAACCTGGTGAAGGGTTCGGCGCGCGCCGTAACAACACCGCCGTGGTGGTCTCCCCGATATCGAAGGCACCGGAATTGTGATTCACGGGCGCCCACTACAGAGCTTGAACGGTGTCGGCGAATTCACCGAGACACTGGCCACAACGCCGCTACAGCCCCCGCGAGAGGTTCCAGCGCAGAACCGCAGGCCGGTCATGGTAGCGACCAAGCACTGACAGGGACGCAGTATTCAATGGGAAGGACTGGCCAAGTTCAATGGGCAGTTCCAACCAGGCCGTAGTGAGCGCACGCAGCGAGTGACCGTGGGCGAATAGAATCGCCTTGTCTTCACCCGATTCACGAACCCTTTTGACTACACGTTCAACGCGCTTGCGGACTTCTTCCGCGGTTTCGCCATTGGGCACACCGTGAGTCCAAATCTGCCAGTCGGGAACAGTCTTCTGCACTTCCTTCGAGGTAATCCCCTCGTAGTCGCCGTAGAACCATTCCGCGAGATCCTCTTCGACTTCGAAGTCGTGGAATCCTGCCAATCGAGCGGTCTCTTGGGCACGCTGGCGGGGTGATGCCAGCACTAGCCCAAAGTCCTTCGGATCCAGCCAGCCGTTCAGGGCCTCGGCTTCTTCCCGACCGTTGTCAGTCAGAGGAAGATCAGTTACCGATGTGTGCTGTCCAGTGCGCGACCACTCAGTTTCGCCGTGCCGCACGAGATATAAATCAGTCATAGTTCCAGCTTAGGCTTATCTGAAAGTGCGGTTAGCCGCGGCAGCCCTGCTAGCCCATCACGGGGTCACGGATCCGGCTACGAACGCTGCTTAAGTGTTTCCACTGCGCGGTCGGCAAGCTCCTCGCCAGCACCGTCATAAAGGTAGACGGCCATGTCGGCACCAACGTTGAGAAGCTGATCCTTAAACCTCTGCACCTTAGTGGTGGTAGCAACCACGGCTTCGGTGTCCTGCTTACGGATGTTCTGAATCATCGCGTAGGTCTCAGCGTGCTCAGACAGCGCCAACACGTACAGCGCTGGTTTCTTCTCCAACTCGATGTGGTGCCACAGCTCTGGGTCTGTCACATCACCCGAGATAACCTGGTAGCCCTGCTCACGCAGCTCTTCGATGCGATCCTCATCGAAGTCAACGCCGAAGACGTTCATGCCGTACTCATTAACCAACCTGCCGTAGACACCGACGCCGACGCGCCCCATACCCATGATGAGGGCATCAGCGTTATCAATAATGACCGTTGCCTCTTCTGGGACCAGGCGGTCCTCTGGGGTTTCTGGGACGAACTTCTGCAGGAAGCTGACCAGCTTGTCCTCATGCGGGACCATCAGCGAGCTGGCAATGAAGCTACCCGCCACGGCGACCGCCATGATCGAGGTCCACTCATCGGGCAGAATGTCCTGTTGCGTCGCCGCAGCCATGACAATGAGACCGAACTCCGAGTAGTTACTCAGCGTCAGGCCCGCCAACGCGCTAGTGCGCAGGGACAGTCCGGTGCGCTTGAGGATCCCGATGAAGATAGTGACCTTGAACACCAGGAACAGGACCATAATCGCGGCGATAACGTAGCCGCCAGCACTTGGCAGACCGCCGAGGCCAATTTGGATAAAGAACGCGACCAGCAGCAGCTCGCGGATACTAATCAGAGCTTCCGACAGACGGTCAGAAATTGGGTGCGAGGACAGCAGAATACCGGCAACCAAGGAGCCCAGCGAGCCGGACAGCCCTGCCAGCTCGAAAGCCGAGTACGCGGCCACTGCGATGCCGATACCGGTGAGAACCAGCAGCTCAGTGCGGAACATGCGGTTGGGAAGACGCGCCGCCAGCGGACGGATGAAGAACAACAGTGGTAGAGCCAGCGCCCACAGCTCCGGGGTCTTACCCGACGATGCCACCAGCACACCAACCGCAATGATGTCCTGCAGAATGAGCACACCAATCGCGATGCGTCCGATGGCCGAAGCACCGCGGTTCTGCTCCTCCAGGTGGCTCATCACAAACACTGTCGAGGAAAACGAGGTTGCGATGCCGATGTAAATCAGTGAGGTCACCGACAGCCCCGTGAGCTCACGCAGCGGCAGGAAACTCGCGACACCGAACAGCACGGCAAAAACTACCGTGTTCAAAAGCGCGTGCCCCAGCCCCGAAAAGACCACTCGCGGCGCCACGATATCCTTCGGATTCAGCTTCAGACCAATAGTGAACAGCAAGGTGGTAACACCAAGCTCGGCCAGCGAATCAATAAACGGGATTTCCTCAAGCCCCATTGCATGAACGGCAAAACCGGCCCCAAGGAAACCAATCAGCGGCGGCAGCCGAAGCAACGAAGCACCGAGTCCGCCGATAATCGAAAACAGTATTGCTGTTAGGTAGACAGATTCCACCCATCAAAGATACGGCTGGCACCGCCGATTTATGTAGGGCTTGCCATTAACAGTTTTTTAGTCACCCAATTGGGGGCTAGCGCCGATACGGGACCTCGCCCAACGTAATCGGCTGCGGGTGGTCTGCAACCCACGCGACTGCCGCTTCAGTCAACGCATCAATGTCCGCCTCCCCGGCTTTGCGCTGCTTCACGACGGTCATCGCTTCCTCGGCAGCCCCAACCGTCTCCAACCAGAAGTCGGTCATCTGGACAAAGTCTTCGTCCCAGTTGACGTAGCCCATCTCCAGGGCCTCGTACCCGAGCCGACCGACGATGCGAATAACTTCGCCCTGCACAGTCGCGGCTGTACCGCCACCAGGTACAAGGTAATTCCAGAGGTATTTAAACTGGCCATTGGTCGACTTGTCTTCGGGGACAATGATGTCGCTGTGGCCGTCGTGAGGCGTAATCACGTCCGGACGTTCCGCACCGATGCGTTCGTAGAGACGATCCATGACCGGCTGGTACTCGTCGCGCGCCTTGTCGGACATGCGGTTGTAGCGGCGGCCAAACTTAGTGAACTCTTCGCGGACTTCGTCGTCGATGACCGAACCGGCGTCCAGGAGAACCTCGATACTCTCTAGGACTCGCCGGACTGCATCGGTATCGGCGGTAGCGATTGCCTCTTTGAACGCTGTGCGGCTGTGACCGAGACGGTTCTCTCTATGGAGGTCAGCGCCATTTTCCAACAGCAACGCAATCGCCTTGGGCTGATGGCTCTTCGCTGCCATGAAAAGCGGAGGATACTTACCGGCTTCAGTGTCCGCACCGCATTCGAGCAGGAGCTTCATCCTCTCGATGTCGCCCCGATTCGCATGCTCTGCCAGCGCGGTCTTACCGAAGCGGTTCTCAGTGTTGACGTTGATCCCCTGGTCGATCAGCCAGCGCATGAGCTCTGGCGGGCTGCCACGGAGCGCTAGTGCAGTGTCCTTGCTGTATCCGAAAACCGCGTCGAGAGCGCAAGTGTCATAGACGGCCTTCAGCGCATCCATGTCACCGGCTTCAAGCAGCTCTTCGAAATCTTCGACCAGTTTCTTCCGCTTCCGTGGCATGCAGTTTCCCCTTTACTTACCGCCCTCGTCAGTGGACAGCGCAGCCACGAATGCCTCCTGCGGCACCGAGACCGAACCGATGTTCTTCATGCGCTTCTTACCGGCCTTCTGCTTCTCCAACAGCTTGCGCTTACGGGAGATGTCACCGCCGTAGCACTTAGCAAGGACGTCCTTGCGCAGTGCACGGATGTTCTCGCGGGCGATAATCTTCGAACCGATTGCAGCCTGAACTGGGACTTCGAACTGCTGGCGAGGAATTAGCTCGCGCAGCTTCTTGGTCATCTTGTTGCCGTACCACTGCGCGTTATCGCGGTGGACGATAGCGGAGAATGCATCGACGGCCTCGCCCTGCAGGAGGATGTCCACCTTGACCAGGTCGGCAATCTGCTCGCCGGCATCTTCGTAGTTCAGCGAAGCATAACCCCTGGTGCGGGACTTCAGCATGTCGAAGAAGTCGAAGATAATCTCGCCCAGCGGCATCTTGTAGCGCAGTTCCACGCGGTCCTCAGACAGGTAGTCCATACCACCCATCTCACCGCGCTTCTGCTGGCACAGCTCCATGGTGGGGCCAACGAACTCGCTTGGCACGACGATGGTGCACTTAACCATCGGCTCGTAAATCTCGCGGAGCTTCCCCTCCGGCCAGTCACTCGGATTGTGAACAGTGACCTCGGTGCCATCCTCAGTGACCACGCGGTAGACAACGTTCGGCGCCGTCGAAATGAGATCCAGGTCGAATTCGCGCTCCAGTCGGGCGCGGGTGATCTCCATGTGCAATAGGCCCAGGAAGCCCCCGCGGAAACCGAATCCGAGGGCCACCGAAGTCTCAGGTTCGAATGTCAACGAAGCGTCGTTAAGCTGGAGCTTTTCCAACGCATCACGCAGGTCAGGATAGTCCTGCTGAGAGATTGGGAACAGACCGGAGTAGACCATCGGCTTTGGCTCTGCGTAGCCTTCCAGCGGCTCCTCCGCCGGTGTGGCGTTCAGCGTGACGGTGTCACCGACCTTGGACTGACGAACGTCCTTCACACCGGTGATGAGGTAACCGACCTCGCCGACGCCAAGGCCCTTACATTTCTTCGGCTGCGGCGAGACAATGCCGATTTCCAGCAGCTCGTGCTTGGTGCCGGTGGACATCATCTGAATGACTTCACGCGGCTTGAGCTGCCCATCAACAACACGGATGTACGTGACCACACCGCGGTAGGTGTCGTAGACCGAGTCAAAAATCAGCGCACGGGCAGGTGCCTCCGGGTCGCCGACCGGTGCCGGGACGAGCTCACAGACTCGGTCGAGCATTTCCGCAACGCCCTCACCGGTCTTGCCCGACACACGCATGACATCCTCCGGCTCACAGCCGATGATGTGCGCGATTTCCTCCGCGTACTTATCCGGATCCGCGGCCGGCAGGTCAATCTTGTTCAGAACCGGAATGATCTCCAGGTCATTTTCCATGGCCAGGTAGAGGTTGGCCAGCGTCTGCGCTTCGATGCCCTGAGCAGCGTCGACAAGCAGAATTGCGCCTTCACACGCCTCTAGCGCACGCGAGACTTCGTAGGTGAAGTCAACGTGACCAGGCGTATCAATCAGGTGCAGGACAATCTCTTCGCCCGCGTGCTTACCTGTGCGCGGAACCCACGGCAGGCGCACGTTCTGAGCCTTAATGGTGATGCCTCGTTCGCGCTCAATATCCATGTTGTCGAGGTACTGATCGCGCATATCGCGTGCTTCAACAACGCCCGAGAGCTGCAGAATTCGGTCCGCCAGGGTGGACTTACCGTGGTCAATGTGCGCAATAATGCAGAAATTTCGAATCCGTGAGGGGTCCGTAAAAGTCTGCTCCGCAAAATTCTTGGTCACGTTGGGTCTACTCCGAAAAATAAAGACGTTATGGGCATTGGGGCGCGGCGTTGGCCGACCCATATGCGCCGGCCTCGAAAACCGACCAGCCGGGCTTAAATACAATCACGCACAATCTTACCTATCGATTCCCTCCGCACTAAACCTCTAGACTTAGATTCCATGAGCTCCACTTCGTCCACCGATCAAAATGAACGCGAAAGCTGGCCACGCCGCCTGCGTAATCGCATCAGCGCGCGTCTTTTCGCCGGTACCGAGTGGTTCCGTGGCCCCGACACACTCGACGAGGCGCTGTTTAAGCTCAACATGCAGCTAGGACTCGCCCAGGACACCTCGCTTTCCGACGAGTCCAAGGAGGCCCTACTTCGACTGCGAGATTCGGTGACCATCGCGCGTCCGACCGCGGAGCTGGCCCGTACAATCGTCTACAGTCCCGACATGGATGGTCAGGCCGACCCCGGCGAAGTGGTATGGATTCCGCTGCAGCTCGAAGGTGAAAATGCCGCTTTGCGTGAGCGCGCTGTGGTCGTGGTTGGTCGCCACGACCAGTATCTTCTGGGCATGCTCATCTCCACCCGCACCGAGCACAGTGAGCACCCGGAGTGGCTATTTATTGGCAGCGGATTCTGGAATGAAGACCCCAAGCCATCGTGGGTTCGCATGGACCGCATCTTGCTCATCCCGGAATCGGGCATTCGCCGCGCAGGCGCAATGATGCCCCGCAGGCGCTTCGAGCTCATCGCCGCCCGACTTCGCGGTGACTATGGCTGGAATTAGCCGAAGCTGGAATTAGGCAGCGGCTGGTATTAGGCAGCGCTGTTTGCTAAGATTCTGCAAGTTGTTTACCGTTGCGTTCCTTTTCGGCGAGCGCGGGCAGGACCTTGGGTTCGCGTTTTCATCGTCGTATAAGCGCAGTGGGTGGTTTTAACTCGCTGGTTAATTAGTTTGACCAGCAGAGGTTCGACCCGAAATTTGCACTGTGATCAGGACTTTTCTTGGTGGCGGACGGTAGCAATTCCAACTACTACGGATACAAGAGGTATTCACGATGGCAAACATCAAGTCCCAGATCAAGCGCAACAAGACCAACGAGAAGGCTCGCCTGCGTAACCAGGCTATCCGCTCTGCAGTCCGCACCGAGATCCGCAAGTTCCAGGCTGCTGTTGAGGCTGGCGACAAGGCTGCTGCTGAGGCTCAGCTGCGCGTTGCTTCCCGCAAGCTGGACAAGGCTGTCACCAAGGGCGTCTTCCACCGCAACACTGCGGCTAACAAGAAGTCCGGTATGGCTAAGGCTTTCAACAAGCTGGAGGGCTAATTCCCCTTTCGGCGCTGTGCTGATTCTGCGCTGCGCTTGCGCCGTGCTAGCGCTGCTTTTGCCGCGCTTGTGCCGTGAAATTAACCGCTTCCTGCTATTTTCCGATTTCTTTTCGGATGTGGCGGGAGGCGGTTTTTATTATTTAACCCCAACGCGAGTTAGTGGCTGCGTTTATGGCTGGCGGCGGTGGGGCGATGCGAGTTACTGACTACGTTTATGACAAAAATGGCCTGGTAGGTTCAGGCGGTGAATGCATCACCACTTTCGACCAGGAGAAGTAGTGAAGCAAACCCGCCGAACGAAATACAGTGCCATCAAACCGATTGCGCTTCAACACATCGCCAACGGGGCATCAGCAAGCGCAGTTGGACGTGAGTTAGGGATACCCTCACCAACTGTCAGGCGGTGGGCGCGACAAGCCGGAATTGAGATCCAGCACCAATCGCACTACCCGAAGGTCTCGATGATGCATAAGCATCGCGTGATCTACGAGATGCTTATGGCCGGCTCATATAGTGTTGCCGAGATTGCCGCGCAGGCTGGGGTGTGCACAACCACGGTGTA
>NZ_JVIP01000025.1:0-6680 GCF_001076435.1 Corynebacterium sp. 401_CJEI | reverse complement strand
GCTTGAAAGTGTCATAAACTCACACAGTTTCACATTTGCAGCCCATGCCCGTATTCACAGGCGAAGCCCGTAGCCACACGTGCAGCCCATAATTTTTGGGGCTGCCGGTTTTGGGGCTAGGTAGCAACTAGGTAGCAAAAAGGGTTAGAAGAAAAAGGGCACGTACCCCACGGTACGTGCCCTTTTGCAGCCGCTCGGACTCAACCAGCCTAGATAACCTGGTTCTTACCAACGGCCACAACGCCACCAGCGCTGACCTTGAAGCGCTCTGCGTCCTTCTCCGGATCGACACCGATAATGGCGCCGTCGGAAACTACAACGTTCTTGTCCAAAATCGCGTGGCGAACCACTGCTCCGCGGCCGACGCGAACGCCTGGGAAGAGAACCGAGCCCTCCACCGTCGCGCCATCCTCGACCACAACGTTGGTACTAATCACCGAGTTGCGGACCGTACCACCGGAGACAATCGAACCAGCACCGACCATCGAAGCCTGAGCAATACCGCCCTGGACGAACTTGGCCGGAGGCAGGTTCTCCTCCGAGAAGGTGTGGATTGGCCACTTCTTGTTGTAGAGGTTAAACACCGGGTGGACGGAAATCAGGTCCATGTTGGCCTCGTAGAAGGCATCGATGGTACCGACATCACGCCAGTAGCCCTTGTCACGTTCGGTCTCACCCGGAACGTAGCTGTCCTTGAAGTCCCAGACGAAAGCTTCGCCCTCCTCTACCAGCATCGGAATGATGTTTCCGCCCATGTCATGGTCGGAGTTTTCATCTTCCGAGTCACGCTTAATAGCGTCGATAAGCGCGGAGGTAGTGAAGATGTAGTTACCCATCGACGCGAACGTCGAGTTCGGGTCATCCGGGGTGCCGGGCGGATCTGCCGGCTTCTCCAGGAACTCGGTGATTCGGTTGTTATCATCGGCATCGATGACACCGAATGCGCTAGCCTCAGAACGCGGGACGCGGATACCAGCGACGGTCACGCCAGCGCCAGACTCGATGTGGGCCTCCAGCATCTGCTGCGGATCCATGCGATAGACGTGGTCGGCACCGAAGACGATGACGTACTCCGGATCCTCGTCATAAACCAAGTTCAGCGACTGCAGGATCGCGTCCGCCGAACCGGTGAACCAGCGCTTACCCAGACGCTGCTGAGCCGGCACCGGGGTGACGTACTGGCCGGTGATGCCGGACAACTGCCACGCCTGCGAAATGTGACGGTCGAGCGAGTGGGACTTGTACTGGGTCAGCACACAGATCTTCAAGAAACCTGCGTTGACCAGGTTCGACAGCACGAAGTCGATAAGCCGATAGCTACCGCCGAAAGGCACGGCGGGCTTAGCGCGGTCTTCCGTCAGCGGGAAGAGACGCTTGCCTTCGCCACCGGCAAGGACAATGGACAAAACATGTGGTTGACTCCTCACACCAACCAACCTATATGCGATTTACGTTCCTCGCTGCCAGTCTCCCCTCCCCGCTACCCACACCCAGTCATATCAAGCAACGGAAATTGTCAAATCTGGTTACGCTGGAACTATGCGTGTTGCCATGATGACCAAGGAATACCCTCCGGAGATTTACGGCGGAGCAGGTGTTCACGTAACTGAACTGACTCGTTTCATGCGCGGCCTCGACGGCGTTGACGTCGATGTGCACTGCATGGGTGCTCCTCGCGATGAGGCGGATGTATATGTCCACGGCGTTGACCCGGAGTTGAAGGATGCCAACGCCTCGATTAAGACGCTGTCCACGGGGTTGCGCATGGCAAATGCCGCCGCGGCAACCGACATTGATGTCGTCCACTCTCACACCTGGTACTCAGGCCTGGGCGGTCACCTCACTGGTCTGCTCAAGGGCATTCCGCATGTGGCAACCGCGCACTCACTGGAGCCGCACCGCCCGTGGAAGCGCGAGCAGCTCGGCGGCGGTTACGACGTTTCCAGCTGGTCCGAGCGCAATGCTATGGAGTACGCAGACGCTGTCATTGCTGTTTCCGCGCGCATGAAGGACGCCATCCTGGACGCCTACCCGCGTATTTCCCCCGACAAGGTTCACGTTGTCCTGAACGGTATCGACACCGAGCTGTGGCACCCGCGCCCGACGTGGGAAGAGTCCAAGGAACAGAACGGCTGGTCCGTCCTGGAGGAGCTTGGCGTTGACCCGTCTCGCCCAATGGTTGCGTTCGTCGGCCGCATCACCCGTCAGAAGGGTGTCGCTCACTTGGTCAAGGCCGCATCGCTATTCGACGACGGTGTGCAGCTCGTTCTGTGCGCCGGAGCTCCGGACACCCCGGAAATCGCGAAGGAGACTGAGCAGCTCGTCCATGACCTCCAGGAGAAGCGCGATGGCATTTTCTGGGTGCAGGACATGCTGCCGAAGGAGAAGATCCAGGAGATCCTGACGGCCGCGGATTCGTTCGTCTGCCCGTCCATCTACGAGCCGCTGGGCATCGTTAACCTCGAGGCTATGGCCTGTGGCACCGCCGTTGTCGCCTCTGATGTCGGCGGCATTCCGGAGGTTGTCGTCGATGGTGAAACCGGCACTTTGGTTCACTACGACGAGTCCGATCCGGAGGGCTTCGAACGAGGCATCGCTGCCGCTGTCAACAACATGGTTGCCGACCGTGACCGCGCTGCCAAGGTTGGCCAGGCGGGCAAGAAGCGCGCTGAAGATGTGTTTAGCTGGGAGAACATCGCTCAGCAGACCGTCGAGGTCTATAAGTCTTTGATGTAGCTGGCTGTCTGCGAGACGCCACGGCTGCGCGGTGGACGAAGTCTCCTCATAAGGCCCATCGCTTCCGAAGAGGAAGCGATGGGCCTTTCTTAGCTTTTTACTAACCCCGTTCAGGACATTTACTTATGCCTTTGCCCACTTTTTCTAAACCTAATTTGAGTTTTGGCTGAATTTATCATTACTGGTCAATAGCATACTGAGTATGAGATTCACTAAGAAGGTGGCAGCAGTTGGTGCCGCCATTGCCATAGCGCTAGCGGGTGCAGTACCGCATCAGGCGCTCGCTTCAGAAGTAGCACCATCCCCTAGTACCGCTACCATCACCGAGCGTGGTCCTCTTGGACAGTCCGGTCGCTGGTTTACCGACGGTGACGGCCGAGCTTTCCTCACTCAGGGGTCAAACATCGTCTACAAGCACGATCCTTACACCCCAGAGGCCGGAGGCTTTAACGAGGACGATGCTGACTGGCTCGTGCAGCAGGGCTTCGACTCCATGCGAGTCGGCATTATCTGGAAAGCAGTAGAGCCAAAGCCCGGCGAGTACAACGACAAATACCTGGATTCCATTGCCCGCACTATCTCCATGCTCACTGAGCGTGGAATCGCGGTCTTGGTCGATGCCCACCAGGACATGTACAACGAGAAGTTCGAAGGCGAATTTGCCCCGGATTGGGCTGTCATTGACGACGGCGTTCCCAGCCTCTTGAAGGTTGGCTTCCCCGCTAACCAGGCCCTCAATATCGGCCTCATTAGGGCATACGACAATTTCCTGAATAACCGCGAAGGGCCGGGCGGCGTTGGGTTGCAGGAGCGTTACGCAGCCATGTGGGGCCATGTCGCCAAACGTCTTGGCGACATGCCGGGACTGATGGGCTACGACATCATTAATGAACCGTGGCCAGGCTCGGCATACCCACTGTGCTATTTGGCTCTCGGCGACTGTGGTCCGGCTAAGGAAAAGCTCGATGAACTGCACCAGAAGGCTGCCAATCAGATTGTCGACAAGGACCCGGACGCTATTGTCCACTACGAGCCCTACTCCATGTGGAACACCGGATTGAACACGAATCCGGCAGCCCCGGAAATTCCTGAAACCGCTGGTACGGCCCTCAGCTGGCATGTCTACTGCACCACGAATGCCCTGTTCAACACCTACACGGGCTGTGACTTTTTCGATGGTCGCGTCTTCGACAATGCGGAAATCGTCTCATCCGGTAACGGCTCGGCCACACTGCTTTCCGAGTTCGGTGCGACCGACGATGCCGATACCCTCAATGGCGTAATTTCGCTTGCTCGGCGCCACATGGTCGGCTGGCAGTACTGGTCCTACTGCGGATGCGACGACCCGACGACGCAGAACCAGAAGGAACAGGGCATGGTCTTCGACCCGAAGGATCCAGGACCTGTAGGTGCCGATGCCTTCAACCGCGATAAGATGACCATCCTCGCCGCTCCACACCTGCGAGCGGTCGCAGGCACCCCGCAAGCTACCGATTGGAACCACGACACCCGTGTCTACCAGGCCAGCTGGAACAATAGCCGCGTCGATGGCACCGGATCTTTCGCACCTGGTTCCACCAGCGAGCTCGTTGTGCCCTCAATCAACTTCCCGAATGGGTTCACAGTGAATGTCGAGGGTGGCCACGCCACTGTCGCTGCCGATGGCCAGACGGTTCATATCGTCTCGACTTCTGACCACGTGTCAGTCACCATCCAGCCGAAGTAGAACCAACCGCTCGATTCACCAAACAACGCCCTGTGGATTCTTCCGCAGGGCGTTTTTCGTGCCGCAGGGTCCTCCCACACCATCGGACCGAAAACGCCGAACAAACTGAGCCACAAGCACCGCGAATATAATGGCTTCCATGACCACTCACGAGAATTTTCCAACGGTCCGACACACAATTTTCCAAAACTCACTGATGTCCGCACTGCTCGATGGCATCTACGACGGCGAGATGACCATTGGCGAAATCCTTGGTCATGGAAACTTCGGCATCGGCACCTTCGACGGTCTCGATGGCGAAATGGTAATCCTCGACGGTGTTTGCTGGCAGGTGCGTCACGACGGCTCCGCGACCCGGGCCACCATGGATCAGCGCAGTCCCTACACGGTGGTGACCAACTTCGTTCCCCACACGGTGATGGATGCGCCGGAAAACCTAACGCGCAAGGAAATTAGTCCCATCATCGATTCCCTGGTGCCGAGCCAAAACTTTATGTACGCACTGCGGATTACCGGCGAATTTGAGTGGGTGAAGACTCGAACCGTCGTAAAGCAGGAAAAGCCGTACCAGAAGATGGTTGATGCGACGGAAGAAGACGCGTCGGTTGATTTCGAGAACCTGCGGGGCACGATTGCGGGCTTCCGCACGCCGGTGTACGAGAAGGGAATTTCGGTGCCCGGCTGTCACGTGCACTTCCTTGCGGAAGGCGGCACCGGCGGCGGGCATGTGCTGGACTTTAAGCTGCGCTCGGGCACTATCGAGTTGTGCCCGGGCACCGACCTGCAACTTCGCCTTCCGCTAACGGCGGAATTCTCGGATGCTGATCTGGATCCGGATGACCTGGATGAACAGATTCACAAAACCGAGGTCAAGGAGTAGGCGCTAGTCGCCCGGGCGCCCCAGACGGGTGACATAGGCACGGGCGGTGACGTGCATCTCTGCAGGTAGCGCTGCAATACGTTCCTGCAGCACCTCTGGGTGGATATGGCGTGCCGACGGGCTCATACCGATCTGAGCGGCAATTGCACTCTGGTTGAGGTTCATACCGAACTCCACCAGCTCCGGGTCACCAACAGGCACGAGGTGCCCCTCTGCCTGGGAAATCATGCGCTCGACCTTGCCGCGCTCGACATCGATGATGCCCAGCGGCTCACGAAGCTCGCCCAGGTGACCAGTAGTGGCAGTCAGAACCACGACCTGGCCGCCCGGCTTGAGCACGCGAGCGAACTCCTCCGCGTTGCGAGGTGCGAAGACGACTGTAAGCGCATCGATGGAGCCATCACGCAGCGGCAGACGCGCCCACGCATCGGCCACAACCGCACCGAGCCGCGGGTGACTCTTGGCCAGGTGCTTGGCGGCCGGCACTGAGACGTCGATGCCCACGCCCCGGGAATTGGGAATGCTGTCCAGCGTGTGTGCGAGGTAATAACCAGTGCCCGCACCGACTTCGCAGATGACTGGGCTGGCGGCCTCGGACACGTTGGCGTCGTCAAGCACGTCCTGGACGTTGCCTGTAACTGCCTCAACGAATGGAGCATAGTGGCCACCAGAGAGGAACTCCTCGCGGGCGGTAATCATCTTGGCGTCATCGCCGGTGTAGCGCAGACCAGCCCCACCGGCGAGCGTAACGTAACCCTGGCGGGCGACATCATAGCTATGTCCGGATTCGGACTTCAGAGTCATTCGTTCGGCATCACCAAACTTCAAATCAGTGCCATCGATGGGGTCAGCAAGCACATCAATGATGTCAGCTAGCACGTCGGTCACTCCTCAAACTGAGCTAGAAAAATAATTTTCACTATCTTAGCCCGTGACGAGCTCAGCCAAGTAACTCCAATGCGAGTTACTGACTACGTTTATGACAAAAATTGCCCGAAAACTGGCTGGTAGGTTCAGGCGGTGAATGCATCACCACTTTCGACCAGGAGAAGTAGTGAAGCAAACCCGCCGAACGAAATACAGTGCCATCAAACCGATTGCGCTTCAACACATCGCCAACGGGGCATCAGCAAGCGCAGTTGGACGTGAGTTAGGGATACCCTCACCAACTGTCAGGCGGTGGGCGCGACAAGCCGGAATTGAGATCCAGCACCAATCGCACTACCCGAAGGTCTCGATGATGCATAAGCATCGCGTGATCTACGAGATGCTTATGGCCGGCTCATATAGTGTTGCCGAGATTGCCGCGCAGGCTGGGGTGTGCACAACCACGGTGTA
>NZ_JVIP01000024.1:0-59376 GCF_001076435.1 Corynebacterium sp. 401_CJEI | reverse complement strand
CAAAAAGTGTGTCTGACTTTCAGCATTACTGCTGATTAGGCTGGGTAAATCGGGCGGATATAAGCATCAAGACCTTATATCCGCCCGATTAGTGTTCAATCCACCGGAATGGCACCCGCATGTGCTAATCGGGGGTTGGTGTGCTTTCCGGGTGAGTAAAAACAGACCACGATGCCCGATATGCGCTGGGCAAATGAAGAAAAACGGAACCACTTCTAAAGGCACAACCAGGTGGCGATGCAAGGACCCGAACTGCGGCAGTTCCACGACACGAACCCGCACCGACCGCACGCAGACCCGCGACTTTAAAGCCTTCGTCTCTTATGCCACCTCCACAGCAACGTTGTCTGAACTCGCCCAGCAACAAGGGGTAAGCCGTTGGACACTTGACCGCCGATTCAAACCGTTCTGGCTCATCGACATCCCCAACGACGGTGACCCACAGCGCATCTACGACCAGATCTTCATCGACGGTACCTACACCGCCGCCGGATGCTTGCTCGTCGCAGCCAGCCACGACCACGTCATCGCATGGCACTGGACCAAACACGAAACCGCCCACGCCTACACGCAGCTACTCCGCAAAATCGCTGAGCCGCTCTGCGTCGTCCTCGACGGCGGACAAGGCGCACTTACTGCGATTAAAGCCTGCTGGCCGAACGCGATAATCCAACGATGCCTCGTCCATGCGCAACGCGTCATCCGCCGCTACACCACATCACGACCACGCACCGACGCCGGCAAAGCCATCTACGCCCTGGCGTTGAAACTGACCCGTATCACCACACTCGACCAGGCACGGGAGTGGACGCTGCGTCTGCACGACTTCGGACAGGTATTCAAAGCATTCCTCAACGAGAAAACGCCCGTGTCAAAAGAGCGCCGCACACTCAACAACCAGTGGGAATGGACCCATCTGCGAGTTCGCAAGGCATACAACTCCCTGCTGCACCTCTCACGGAAAGGATGGCTGTTTACCTACCTGCAGCCACCACCGAATGCGCTTGAGCCTCAACGCTGGGCTTCAACGACAAACAGTCTGGAAGGCGGCATCAACGCCGGGCTCAAACGCATCGCCGACGCGCATCGCGGCAGGTCCGGGGAACGCCAACGAAAAATGCTCGAGTGGTACCTGCACTCGAAAACGCAACTGCCTGACGACCCATTAAAGATCGCCAGGCAGTGCAATTTCGGCCAAGATCAACTCGCCAAAGTCAACGATCTTGTCGAAGAAGACCACAACAAAGCCGACCATGAAACAGGCCGACCAGCCTTCTACGACAACGCTATCCCAACCGAGTACGAACACTCGATAGGAATCAGAAAAGGCCCCATGAAGTAACAAACGGTGTGCCCGCCCCGCAACACGCCGAGCGGACACACTTTTTGCTACTTAACCCATCACGGTGGTTAAGGCACGTTCGGTACGGGTTCGTCGTTCTAACAGCCAGTCAGGCAAGAAGGAACCGTAACGTAGTTTCGGGATAGCCACATCGACGGTGCCGACCCGTGTATCTAGTGGTCGGTGGCGGTAGCCGTTGCGGTGGTTGACGCGGTGGTCGCTGGTGGTGCCGTAGTCAGCGCCGCAGACAGTATCGGCTTGGGCGGAGAGAATTTGGTTGATGAAATCACCGAGTATCTGACTCATCAGATCGGGTGATGCTTGGGTGAGTAGCTCTTCGAGATACGCGGTCGGGTCGATAGACTAAGCGCCAGTGGCCATTATCGGTGTCGTCCTTTCGAGGATAGGTAGAAGTTGATTCGAAAGGTACCCATGATGGTCGCCCTCTTTGTCATCGGGGCCCATCACAGGAACTAACTCGTACACCACGCTAACGGACGCAACCCTCGCTCTGGATAATACTAAGGAGCACTTGGACTCTCGACTGGAGAAGCTGAAAGAAAGAATTGCTATCACGGGCGAGATCGATAGAGCACAAGCGCAGGAAAGAATCGAGCGCTTCCGTTTCTACTTAAGTACAGTGCTAGCGGTGCTTGGTCTGCCGATTACTGTCTACGTATTTACCGGCGCGTGGCAGATGAGCGTCACTTACACCATCTTGATCATTGCCGATGTACTCTTGATAGGAACGCTGGCCTATATCATTCGGCAGAAGCGGCAGAAACAGTAGAGGTCTCGACGAAACCTCCTCCGCCTCGAAAACTCCAAGGCGCTGCGAGCCAAATGGGTGCGGAAGTTAGCGACGGCGTTTTAGCCTTGCACATTCACTTCACACCATCGACGGCACTGACGTCAACGATCGGGGATTCCTCCTCTCCCTCAGGCGCGGCCAGGTGTACGCCCCACTCGAGGAAGCCCTCGCTGCCCTTGATGGCAGCGTGTGGCGAACCAACCGCAATGGCGACGCCGATCTCGCCCTTCGACCAGTCCGGTTTTGTGTAGGTGCCAAGTTTCTTGGCGAGGTTGACGTCGGCGGGGTCGCGGTCGTCGAAAAGGGTCAACAACACGGCAGCACGTTTGTTGGCTTGCTCGCCTGTGATGTCGAACGGTTCGGCGCCTGGGTCGTAGTTCGCATTGACGTGTATGCCGTCCTTGGCCATTGCTTCGATTTCGGGCTGCCGGTGGACCGAGATTGGATTGCCGGAGGCAATACTTTCGAGGACGTAGGTATCCTTCCTGTCTGTACCGGTGATGTCGTTACGGCCTTCACGGCGTTTACGCACCACGAGAGGCACGTCGAAGGGAACGCCGGGGATGCTGACGGTTTCCGGAGTGCTCCCGCACTTTTTGTTCTTGGGGAGCAGGATGCCTACCTCAAGGAAGTCGGAGCGAGATGGGTCAGCGTGGCGTCCTCTCCCCAGCAAACCGCGGAGGTACTCAATGAGGGGTTGGACGATGTTGTGTTTGTAATTCACAGACTCGTTCCAATTCATTGCGTCGAGGATCTGAATGAATTTCTGGGCAGGCATCGTGCCGCAGTAATAATCCTTCATGCCGTGACGGTGGGTCACTTCATCTTTCCACTTGCCTTCCTTGCGGTAGAAGGCAGCTGAGACTGGGACCGGATTCATCTTTTTGAGCATGGGGATCGCGACATTTTCGAAATTTTGGCACAACGCTTCCTTCTGCTCCCGGACGGGGATGGAGTTGAACTCCACCGGGTGGGGTGCTGCTGCCTGCTTCATGATGTACGCGTTGAACATCTTTGAACTGCCCGTTGGTTTCAGGAACGGCAACGATTGTCGGACGAGCGGTGCAAGCTTCATCGGGGTGAGACGAGGTGCGTTGTCGTCGTCAAGCTCGGAGAACGCCTTGATATTGTCGCGGAAGACTTCCTCGTCATGCATGGCAGCTTCAAACATCTCGACCAGGTCAGCAGGTGCGTAGAGCCGAACGAGGTCTTGGTAACCCTTGCGGAACCCGAACCAGCGCCCGGTCTGCATGAGCGTGTCGGCGCTGCCCGCTCTGCGACGGAAATAAGAGACGGTGAGACCCTCGACAGTGTAACCACGCGATAGTTTCGCGCCACCGACCAAGACCTTCCAGACCTTGCCGGCCTCGAAGTTCGGGGAGTCGTTGCCTTCCGTGTCCACCTGCATCACCGGCCCCGAACTATCGGTGACGCCAACCATCATCTCTGCGAACGCTTTGTTGATGAACGGCAACAACTCTTCATAGCGCTCGGGATACGGGTAGCCAGGGTTGTAGCGTTTCTCCTGCATGACAGGCAAGAGGTCAGTCTCGAAGAGCTTCTTCATCTCGGGAATCGTGCGGCCAAGATTATAACCACGCTCCCTCCACAGTTCACGGAGCATCTGCGCTGCGTCCTGGTGAATGGCAGTATCGACGCCCTCGTGGACCAGCATCGTGTGGTGACGGAAGGAATACTTCGGGTCTTTCGCCTCACGGTACTTCTTCAGGGCGCCGGTGAGAACGAACATATCCAGGGCTGTTTGGAGCTCATCCCTGCGCGTTTCGTCATAAAACTCATCGCTCACTGAACTTTCGTCGATGAGATCGCGGATGAATGCCTTACTCTGCGAGTTCCGAATCGTCGGGAATTCGCTCCCATCAGCGAACTCTGCGCGGTCGTGGAACCAACGCGCACCACGATACGCTGGCGGCTCCTGCAGCATTAGCACAAAGTGGCGTGGGTACAGATCAACCGGGTCGTTGGGGTCGATGAACACGTTGGCGAATGGGGTAGCGGTGTAGCCGACATACTGTGCGCGCGGGCAGTTCTGCAGGATCTCGGTAATCTGCTTGTTCACTGCTGTACGGTCGTCTTCCTCCTTACTCCCACGGTTCTTCTGCGGACGGGTGTTAATCGACGCTTGGTCGGACTCATCGTCGATGACCAGCACTGGGAGGTTCTTAAACTCGGGATCTGCACCAGCGGCACGGCGTAGATCTGAGTTGAAGTGGCGCAGAACGGTGGCATTCTTCTTCACCACAGCAACCAAGCACTTCATATTCTCTAGGTTGGCTGGGTCATACATCGGCTTTGACTTGTCCGGGCGCTCAATATCGATGGTGTTGGTGCCTTTGCGCTGGTAGTCAATTTTCGACGTTGTGACGCGGCGGATACGTGGGAAGCCGGGCTCGCCGTAGCGCGGCCCGTGGCTCAGGAACGCACCACCACGGTCATTCCAGTCCCGCTCCCACTCCTCGTCCTCGTTAAAGTAGGTCTCGTACTTCACCTCTTCCTTCGTGAGGTTTTCATAATCCAAGCCATCGAGCACTGCTTCCTTACCGCACAGCTCCTTATCCATTCGGCGCTGCGTCTGCTCGCGCAAGTTGTTCATCGTGCCGGCAAGGATGATGATGAAGCGATACCCGGCGTCGATGGCCTTAGCGGCAAGCGCAGTGAAGTTCGCAGTCTTTCCCGACTGAACGTAGCCCACAACTAGGCCACGGGAAGACTGGTACTCAGCCTTCGTCGGGTCGGTGAGACGGCGAAGCACCTCCGTTGCTTGCTCGTCAACGGCGGCGATGGAGGCCGCATCCCAATTATTGCGGGACAGGACATTCTTGTAGTCGGTCCAATAGTTTGTGTTCTTGGCAGCACGCTCGGGGGTGTACCAATCATCAAAAGCCTGGTCAACAATCACCGAAGGTTCCGGGGACACGAGCAGCTTGTCGATTTCCCCAGAGAACTTGCCAAGGTGCAACTGTTCCAAAACCCATGCGATCCGCTCGGCGGAGTTCGGTGCAGTTGCTGTTTTCGGGTCGAGAGTCGCTCCGTCAGCATTTGCGATCTCGGTGATGTAAGAAACGAGCGGTTGGACGTCCGCGGGCGAGCCTTTACAGAGGTAGGCGCGGAGCTGGTCGTCGCTGAGTGTGGTGCCGGTGAGAAGTTCGACTCCCTGATGAATCGCAGGGCGGACACGAAGACTTCGTGCGTCATACAGATCTGAGATTGCGTTCTTAATATTGCTGAAATCCATTATTGGCTCCTACTATTCGTGTCTGCTTGCGCTGCGGCGGTGAGAAGGGCGTTCCACACTTCCACGTTCGCATTCGACTTCTTAGTTCGTTTTTGAACGGCGGCATCGTTAAAGAGAAGGTACAACAGCGTCTTGACAATCGGCGCGTCATTGAGCGAGCCTCTGCCGGGGTTAATGAGTTTGCGATACTTCGAATTGATGTAAATGCAGTGGTTGGGCTGATCGATTTCGATGAAATCTTCGCTCGGCAGTGGTTTGTATTTGATGTCGATTGGCTCGGTGAAGCGGAGGCGCGCATGCTCCTCAACTGCGCGTTTCACCTCCGGAGCGATTCCGACACCTGCTTCTGAGATCTGATCGGCATTACCTGACTTCTGGTTGGACTCCCGGAGGACGTCGCGTGCGTCTGTACAGACGTCATCGAACGTGCATTCCGCATCTTTGACGTCCCGGAGGGCATCGATGAACCTGTGGAAGCCTTCGCTCAAACGCACGGAACGCTTCTGCGGACTCACCATGAGGTACTCGTTGATCACTTGTGGGTCGTCGATAATGATTCGGAGCAGCTTCGTGTCTTTACTGTCACGGCGGAAGCCACTCCAGCCACCGCTGGTGAGGAGGCGGTCGGCGTCGTAAAAGTAGAAACCCTGGTGACCCATCGCGTCCTTGCCCTCAAGTATGAACTGATCCTTTGTGGAGCGGTTGGTCCAGATGTGGGCGGTAACACCCGGGGCGCCTGGTTTTCCGCCGACGGTGAGTGTGCGCGGGTAGTCTTTACGCGCTGAGCGGCTGTAGCCGACGGGGTTGATTGGTTTTACTGCGGGGGTCGGTGCCCAGTCGGCATCGTCCCAGCGGGTGAACATCGAGACGCTGAGGCTGCCGTCCTCGAGGAAACGGTGGTACCGGATACCGATGTGGCGGCGTACTTTCTCCAGCGTGCTAGAGATGAAGCCGAGGCCTTGTGCTTCGTCCTCACCCCGGTAGACATCGGTAAGGCTGTTCCACACGATGCTGGTTCCGTGCTTGAGAGTGAGCATGTCTGCGCGAAGGTTCCAGACGTCCATGATGGAGCGCTCACTTAACACGCCGGCATCAAAGCTTCCTTTACGCAGCTCGTAACCGGCAGAGTGCTGACCGCGCTGGCGCGACACCATGGTAACGATCTCCGCGTTGCTGAACGAGCCTTCTTTCATGCCCATCCCGTACCGGCCGATGTTCTTCTTGTTTCGCGCTTGGTGCCCACCGAGGCGGAGAATCTCCTGCATCTGCTGCACGGACATGCCGGTGCCGTCGTCGTGGATGCCGACCTGCACCAGACGGAACCCATCGACGTGGAAGTGAAGCACCACGTTTTGGGCGTGCGCATCGATGGCGTTATCGACCAACTCATCGAGGCCCGTCACCAGGTCATGGTTTGCCCCGAGGGCATGGTGAATTCCTTCGGTGGGTGGCAGGGCAACGATGTGTTCAATGTCGTTCGAGATCTCTCGGGCACTCATCCGTGTATTACCTCAGTCCCTCCACGATCCGCACCGTCTCCACCGCCACCCGCGTCACCTTGCCGATTAGGTCCACGATGTAGCGCGGGTTGCCAACCTCATCGGACCAATCGTTCGGGTCATTCACAATCCCGGACGCCTTATCCCGCTTCACCTGGTAACGATCAATCAGCCACGCCAACGCAGAACGCGACCCCAACACATACTCGTTAGCCTCAGCCGGGATACCGCTTATCGTCACGCGCTTGTTGTAAATCAGCTTGGTTACGTCGTTGACGTTCTTGCCGGTCTCCGGGTCCTTCTTGCGTGCCCACTTCATCTTCAACACACGCCAGGTATCCGGGTCGGACTCGTTGCCTTTGACCGCGATGTCCAGCGGGTACGGCCCCACATCCTCATAACCGACGTGCAGGTCCATCAATTCCTTGCCGACGCGCGCCAACTCATCAAACTCCTCCCGCGAACCCGGCGTCTCGATGTGCGGCAGCATCTTCTTCAAATCCGCCGCGTACGCCTCCCGATAATTCGGGTCGTGCAGCTTGCCGTAGACAAAGTGGAAGATATCGTCACCGGTTACATCCGCACCCAGGGCGTCGCGGTAGAGCGCCTTGATCTCGTCGGTGATGTTGTCCTTGCGCACATACCCCGCAACGACCTCGCCGACCTGCCCATAGATTGAGGACTCGCCCTCGCTTATCGACGCCCCTTCGCCGAACAACCCACCATCTTCAGCATCCACGGGTTCCCAGGTGAAACGCGAGAAGTACTGGGCCGTGTAAGTAAAGAACGAAAGATCCGGGAGTACATCGGTAGCCAACAACGCAAATGGAACTGCTTCGCGTGGCGCCATCACATCAAACCCGATGTTGTGGTGTTGCTGCGTAGGGAACATCGACGGCAACTGATACACCATGTCGTTGAGCTCTTTCGCAAAGTAACTGCGCTGTTTGAAAAACGGGCGGTACAACGAGGTGTACACACGGTCCGTATCAACCGTAATCTTGGTTCCACGGGCTAGCTCCTGTTTCAAGCTGCGGTTCCACGAACCTTGCGTGCTGTCGACCAACTCAGGGTGCTGCGCGAACAACGCGTCGACACCCCGTTTGCTTTCATCAAACCCTTCGCTTCGCAACACCTCTTGGGCTTGGCGGTAGTTTGCAACGTGCGTTCCAATGTTTTCTACGAGTTGGGCGGTCGCAGAAGAATACGACCACGCATCACGGCCAGTTTTTAAGCCTGCGGTATGGGTACCAAAGAACTTCGTCGCATCGCCCTTCTTCTCGCCGATGACCGGCCAGGTCGCGAACTCGTCGCTGCGCTGGTTCAACCAATCACCGTGCTGGTTTGGGGTAATTGAATGCCACTGAATCTGATCCACTGTCGAGTTTTCCGCAAACGCTAGTTTTTCATCACGCTTCTGATAATCAGCAGTCTGCGCATAGTGTAGGCGGAACCCCGACTTGGAAGGATCTTTCACGCCGATAAGCACGGCAACGCCAACCCGAATGTCAAACACATTGCCGCCCTCGCGCTTAGCCTGTTCACCAGCCATGCGGGAATTACCACGCAGGTTCAACACGTACAGGTCCGTGAAGTCCTCCGCCATCGACAGACGGACACCGTCACTGGTGTTGCCATCAAGCCAACCAGCGTTTGCGATAAACGCCACAACCCCCTGATCCCCGATCCGGTCGGTGGCCCACCGGAACGCACGCAAATACGAGTCATACAGGGAGTTCTTGTTCGTCGCCGTCGACTTCGCCGCATACGTTTCCGCGATCCGCGCATCCAGCGTCGGATACTTCACATTCGCGTTGTTATCGTTCGCGCTCGTCTGGCCCACCGAGTACGGCGGGTTGCCCACGATGACATTGATCGGGGCCTCCTTCTGCCGGACGATGCGTTCGTTGTTGTTCTTGAATACCGTGAGGTCGAGGATGTCGCCTTCCTCGTGGATCTGGAACGTATCGGCAAGCGCGATGCCCTCAAACGGCACATACTCCGGTTCCGGCAGTCCTTCGCGTTGTGCGGCCTCGGCCTGCAACGCGTTAAACGTCGTCTCGATATTTACCGCCGCCACGTAGTAGGCAAGCAGCATGATCTCGGTGGCGTGCAACTCGTTGGCGTACTTGCGCGCCAGATCCTTCGGATCAATCAACCCGGATTGCAACAGGCGAACCATAAACGTGCCCGTGCCCGTAAACGGATCCAAAATATGCACGCTCTCATCGCTTAAACCCCGGCCGAAGTGCTGCTTCGACACATAGTCGGCGGCGCGCAGGATAAAGTCCACGATCTCCACCGGGGTGTAGACAATGCCCAGCTTGTCAGCGTCGCGCTTGAACGCCTTTTGGAAGAAGCGCTCGTAAAGCTCCTTAATCACCTGCTGTTTACCGGAAGCGCTCGTAACCTCCGAGGCGCGCACCCGCACCGAGGCGTAGAACTTCTCCAGCGAGTCAGTCTCGGCATCCAGGTCACTGTCGTCGAGAGCGTCGACCATGCGCTGCATGACCTGAGAGACTGGGTTGTGGGCGGCGAAGTCGTGCTCGCTAAACAGGGCATCAAACACTGGGGCGGTAATCAGGTGCTGGGACAACATGCTGATCGCCTCGTCCTCAGAGATCGAGTCGTTCAGGTTGCCGCGCAGGCCCTCCACGAACGTGTCGAACTCACCGCGCAGTTTCGCATCCGCCTGGTCAAGCAGCGTCCGGATACGGGTGACCTGCGCCTGGGAGATGTCAGCGACGTCGTCGGCCCAATCCTCCCAGTAGGTGCGGGTGCCCACCTTGTCCACCAGTTTGGTGTAGATCACCTCCTGCCACTGCTCAAGCGAGAACAGCGCGATCTGTTGGGCGGTGACCTGGTCGGATTCGTGGGCCTGGGGCCGCTCACTGTTCGCGAGTTTCTTCTTCGCCTCCTGCACAGGATCAACGACTGGTTGGACGGAAATCGGCAAATCATCCTGAAGGTTCTCGTTGAGCGAAATCGAGTTCACCTTCGCGTTGAAGCGGTCGTCGTGCGCGCGCAACGCGTTGAGGATCTGCCACACGACCTTGAAACGCTGGTTGTCGTTCAGTGCCTCCGACGGCGACGCATCCGGAGCCACCGCGACCGGCAGGATGATGTAGCCATAGTCCTTGCCCTCGGACTTGCGCATCACGCGACCGACGGACTGCACCACATCGACCATTGAGTTGCGCGGATTGAAGAAAATCACCGAATCCAACGCCGGCACGTCCACGCCCTCGGAGAGGCACCGAGCGTTGGTGAGAATACGGGTCTCATCCTCGTCCACTGGGGCCTCAATCCAGGACAGTCGCGTACTGCGCTCCATCGCATTCATGCCACCATCGACATGCTGGACAGCTACGCGGAGGTCAATGTTCTGCGTGGAGACGTCGTTCAGCGCTGCCTTCTCCTTCATAGACTGCTGATAATTGTCGATTAGCAGCGGGTACGACTCTGCAATCTGCTTGGAAGTTTTAATATCGCGGGCGAAGGCAACCGTCCGGCGCATCGGTTCGGAGCCTTTGTCGAAGCCACCTTTCTTTCCTTGCAACGCGCCCGAACGCTTAGCCAAGCCGTTCCAGGCACCAATCATCGCCGAGGCCAATGTCAGATTGATTTCTTGCCCAGCGCCACGAGCCATTGCTTCGGCGGCAACGGACTCATCGACCGTCATGACAAGCACCTTGTAGTCCGTGAGCAGGCCTTTCTCCACTGCTTCACCGAAGCCGAGGCGGTGGAATTCCGGGCCGTAGATAGCCTCATCGTCCATAGATGCCAGTTCGGCGGAGTGCTCGGCGGCCTTCCCCTTGACAGTTTCGTCGAACAACCGTGGTGTCGCGGTCATGTAGAGGCGCTTGGCGGCCTTGATGTAGGTGGCGTCGTGAATCTTGGTGAAGTTCGAAGCTTCCTCGCCTGCCAGAGTCACGCCCGTGGTGCGATGTGCTTCATCACAGATAACCAGGTCGAACTCCTCCAACCCATGCGCTTGCGCTTCATGAACGGCCGGCAACGACTGATAAGTGGAAAATACTACGTTCAAACCCTTCGCCCGCTTGCCGACGCTAAAGCGTTCGGCAATATCGGCACCGTTCGTCGAAACAGGAACCTCAAGGTCGTACGAGGAAATATCCTCTGCCTTCTTAGAAACCTTCGAATCAGAGCAGACTGCGAAGCTGCGAAGATCAACGCCAGCCTGTGCAGTCCATTCCTTTAAGGTCTGCGACAGTAGAGAAATTGATGGTACGAGGAACAAAATGCGAGCTTTTCCGCCATTGTTTTCCGCAACCTTTTCAGCGAGGCGAAGCGCAGTAAACGTCTTGCCCGTCCCGCAGGCCATAATCAGTTTGCCGCGGTCGTACGTCGTGAAGCCCTGCAGAGTCTTTTCAATCGCAGTCTGCTGATGAGGGCGAGGTTTAAAGATCTCGTGCCGGGACAAGTTGATTTGAATCTCGGAGCCTGGGAACGCTACGTCCCAGTTGATTGGAGACTCCGCGATGGATGCCATCCCAATGCGATTTGTGGCGATGAGCTGGTTGGCTAGAGCCTCTTCAGCATGTGACGACCACAAATCGGTTGTCGAGATGATGAGGCGATTCTTAAAGTGCTCGGGCCCCTTCTCGGTATCGAAGGAACGGCCCGATGCCTCGAAGAAAGAGTCCAGGTTCGATTTATCGATTCGTGTGGTCGGCTTGTAAAACTTGCACTGAATCGCAGTCCAGGAATCGTCCTCAATACGGTGCGCTACGAGGTCAATGCCGGTATCCACCTTGCCACCGTTGTAGCGCCAGTCCGTCCAACGGACGACTTCATCGAACTCGTTCTTGAGAGTCGGATCCGTTCGGAAATAATTCACCATCAGTTTCTCAAACGCGATGCCGTACTTTGCCTTTGGCTGATTCTCGCGCAGCTGATCCAGAACCTCAGAGAACTTAGACATAAGTAGTATTATGACCTAACTAGTTTCCGTTTTGCAGCATTAGGTCAACATTATTTACGAGCGTGTATCGGCAGCATCTAGCACGTGGCTTCCATCGATAACAGAAAGGTTTAGCCAATGCAGACCTTCTCCTGCTCTGAGTCACTTGCAAACGCGAAGAGCCATTAAACCTGAGATTGAACAGACCACATATGTCAACCCCGGTGGCATAACCGACACGCTGACATGCGATCTATCTGCTACGATGCCGAACAACGCAACGCCGTCGGGAGTTTTCCCCATGTCGATCAGCAAGAAGTTCGCCGCAGGAGCGGCAGCCGTCGCCGTCGCCGTTGGCCTGGCGGCGTCCCTGACCGCCTGTAATGACGGCACCGACAACAGCACCGACGCCACACAACCGGCCACGACCGGAGCTGTCGAGGACGACCAGAACGCCGAACTACGCGAGCTGTACAACCAGGTCCTCGACAACAACCTGGACACCGACCGGTTCTCCAGCGAGTCGGCCATGCTCTACGACCCCACAGGTGAGTTCGAGTACTCCCTGGTTGACATCAATGGCGACGGGGTGGTTGAGATGATGGTCAGGGCGCTGTCGCCAAGTTTCAACATCAGCAAGGTCTTCGCCGTCCACAATGGTGAGCTGGTCGAGACGGACAAGCTGTTCGCTGACGGGGCCTCCTCCGCTGGCGGTGCCCGAGCAGCGACCCACGTTGACGCTGATCACCGCGGCGTGCTGGAAACCTCTGGTCAGGCTGGTACAGGACAGTTCTCCACGTCACGGTGGGAAC
The DNA here is from genome assembly GCF_001076435.1 of Corynebacterium sp. 401_CJEI. Taxonomy (NCBI): domain Bacteria; kingdom Bacillati; phylum Actinomycetota; class Actinomycetes; order Mycobacteriales; family Corynebacteriaceae; genus Corynebacterium; species Corynebacterium sp. 401_CJEI. The sequence continues at coordinate 46,732 of NZ_JVIP01000024.1, read as the reverse complement.
TGCAGGGTGACGAGATGATCGAGACGCAGACCTGGGACTACCGCTCCGACCAGATCCCGTCCGACCTGGAGGACGCACAAACCGATATCGACTGGACTTCCACCGAAGACCGTGCGCCCCTGGACAATATCGGTGAGACCGAGCACGCCCCCGCAGATGATGACCGAGACGGTCCGAATCCCACCCCACCACCCAGCAGCGACGACAGTCACGGTGGTGATGATGACGGGGACGACACTGCAGCGCCCGCAGGTGGCAACCTGCCCCAGTCTGATATTGCCTCTCCTGGCCAGACCGGAACGACCTGTGGCACGGTCGACGGAGTGACGGTCACCGCCGGTAGCGCCACCAGTTGTGGGTTCGCCATGAACGTCGCCCAGCAGGCGCTGCAGCCCGGCAGCTGGGAACCGGGCGTGGCCCCCGACCCGACCGTGACCGCACCGTGGGGAAGGACTACGGTCACCGCATCAAGCCCGACGACCGGTGAGACGTACACGTTGAGTTGCAATTCCGGAACAGACTATGCCACCGCCAGTTGCACCGGCGGGAACAATGCTCGGATTACGTTCGAGAAAAGAGCGCAGGGCGGCTTGATGTATCTGGTCGGTTGATCAGGGCCACCATCATGGTCGTGACCTGCACTGTCAGGGCCCTCACCGTCACCCGGCCAGTAAACTGGCACTATTCAACGGAAAGAACCAGGACGGCTCTTCGCGTTTTGGAGTGCGTAGCTGACCGCAGCGCCCGGTTCGGGGTGGCGCAACATGTAGGGGTCCTGGCCAGTGCAAGATGAGAGTTACGACTCTTCCATCTGACCGACCCTGTGCTGCTTTCTGGGCTGGTGACAGTTTTTGTAACGGTAGTTGGTTCCGGTGCTTTTCCGGTTCTCCGTTGGAGCAAGCCGAAAGGCACAGTGCTGGAATAGTCAGTGTGAGGGCGAAAGTTTATCCCTTGTCCATGTGAGATACCTTGCTGTACAGGCAGGTGAAAAGGTGTTTTCCCCGAGTTCTGCTATCGGTGACGTGGTTTCCTCGCTGGAGGTGTAGAGCCCCGCATCGATGGCGGTCCGGCATGATCGCGAAACGGACGTTTAATCTTATCGGCGATTTGGACATCGGCAGCAATCCCGGGGATTGCAAAGAAAGTGTGGCTTGTTTTGGCCTGTGGTCGATATCACCTTAAAAGCCTGCAAACCTCTAAGTGAATAGTATTATAGTTATATTTAGTTTACATTTTATTAACCCTTTTGAAGGGCTTTCATTGATCGCCTTTCAGATTACGAAAACGATTCATAGCCTGTAATTTTTGGCTCTTGCCAATGCCGTAGTTCTTATTGGAACCGTTTTACTATTCAATGCTCTACGCAAGGAGTAATCATGGGCACTCATCGGGCATTTTCGAAGCTGGCACGGTCGGCCACAGCACTGGTAGCCGCAGCTGGTGTCGTTCTGGCGGCCGCTCCCATCGCGGCTGCCTCACCGACTTCGACAATTGGTAATAATCAGGTCCTGTCTTGGACGGAAATGGGCGAGTGGGGGCCAAAGGCAAATGATTTCCCCACCGTCATGGTCAATCAGGGGATGACGGAAAACATCAGTCCCGAGGGCGCAAATGTGCAGTGTGTTCCTGCTCCTGGTGAGAATCCGGTGGTCATGATCCACGGGATGAACTCGAACTCGTACCAGACCTATGCGCGCATGGCACCGGAGCTAAAGGCAATGGGGAAGTGCCTGTACGCATTTAACGTCGGCAAGCTGGGGCCTGACGAGTTTTCGGTGCTTGGCTCTATTCCAACCATGCGCAACATGACCCCGCTGGATACGGCTTTGGCTGAGTTGACTGCGAAGATTGACACTCTCAAGGCGGAAACTGGTGCAACCGCCGTCGATATTGTTGGTCACTCTGCTGGTGGCACATTGGCTGCCGCTTACGCCAAGCAGGAGCAGGGCCGGGGTATAGGCACGGTTGTGTCCCTGGCGGGCGTCCTGCACGGCACATCGCTGCTCGGTATCTCCTATGGTTTGGAGCAGCTCGACCAGTTCGACAACGCTGGCAATAAGGCTGCGGGGTACATTGTCAGCCCGAGCCTGGTGGATCTGCTGCAGCATAGCGAGTTCATGGCCAAGATGAATGAGGGCGGCTTGGAGCAGTCGGGTGTCAACTATGTTGCTATCTCTACCCAGGTTGATGAAGCCGTCACTCCAATGGCTGCAAGCCAGTGGAAGGCACCGAGCGCCAACAACATTCTTCTGCAGGACGGTTGCTCGGCGGACCTGTCGGGCCACATTGGTCTAACTTTCTCGCCGCGGGCAATTGCGCTGGTAGCTAATGCGCTGGGGCGCAATGTTGAGGTTCCATGTGTACCGGTAACCGCCGTTGTGGAAGGCGGCATCAATGACAATGCCGGTGTTCGCCCTGAACATGTCAATGCCGTTTCTGATGGCATCACGGAAATCGACGGACGCATTGCTCAGGCTGCGGAATCGCGGTAGCGATAGTCGCGAGCGCGACAGTAACCGGCAGTAAAACCGGACAAGGGATAGGGCGCGTTGTCGGCAGTAGCTACTAGCTGTCGGAACGCGCCTTTTTCGCCATCAAATCCAGGGCAATGGCCGCGCCAATAATGGCAGCGCGTAGCTGTGGCGGCAAATCATCCTTGAGCTGGAGCACATAGCGCTCATTGCCGGTTAGCATATTTGTAAAACCCGACCACTTGCGTGACATCTGTGCAACTTCGATGTCATTGATCTTGAAGGTTGCGTCGTAATGCCAAACGTCGCCGTCGACCTCGCAATTGGCAAAACCGGGGATGGAAATTTCCAGCCGCCGCTTAAAGAACGCAAATTTCTGCTGAATAGTTGCCAGTAGACGCGAAGCCTCTGCTCCAGTCTGCTGCTTGCCTTCAGAGGATGTCGCCTGCGGGTCGGGGTAGTAGACCTCGTAGCTGTCAAGGGCGAAATCGGTTGGATCGGTAATAACGAACACAGGAGTGCCGTCTGGTTCGGACACTGTCAGACGACGAGAGCCCATAAACATGCGGCTCAGCGTGCCGCCAGTAGTTTCAATCTTGCCGACGCAATTGCCCTCGGTGTCCAGGATGTCGAAATCATCCGCCATGAAATTTCGAATCTGCTGGATAACGATGCTGTTGTGCGAGAGCAGTCCCCGATAACGTCCTTGCTGTGGCGGAAGCTGTTCAGGTGTGGGAGGTTGCTCAGGAGCGGAGGGCTGCTCAGCCGCGGAAGGCTGCTCAGCCGCGGACGGCTGCTGCTCGGAAGCCTCTTCCGCATCATTTTGTGGAATCTGATCCCACAGTGACTTTGGGTTATCCCAATACGAAGTCATGGCAACAGCCTTCCTTGATGAGTCTTGGGGCAGGCGAGTGGGTTAGAAGTTCTCTACGAGCGCCTTGTTGAAAGCCTCAAGGTCAGCCGGGGTGCGGGAGGAAATCAGGTTGCCGTCAACGACAACTTCCTCATCGACCCAGTTGGCGCCAGCGTTAATCAGGTCAGTCTTGACGCTGATGTAGGAGGTAATAGTGCGGCCCTTCAGCACATCCGCATCGGTGAGAATCCAACCGCCGTGGCAAATCACGCCGATTGGCTTGTTAGCTGCGGCGAATCCCTTCACCAAAGCCACGGCATCCTTATCGATGCGAATCTGGTCTGCATTCACGGTGCCGCCAGGCAGAATCAGGGCATCGTAATCATCGGCAGAAACGCTGCTGGTGAGCTTATCGACATCGACCTTCGTGCCATTCTTGCCCTCAATGGAGCCTTCCTCCGTGGAGATAACGTGCACGGTCGCACCGGCATCCTTCACGGCCTCAGTCGGGCTAGTCAGCTCGGAGTCCTCGAATCCGTCAGTGGCCAAAACTGCAATGGTCTTATTCGTTAAATCAGTCATAGCCCCGAGGGTAACGACGTGATCGCGTTTATGCATCCAGGCGACCATGATCTTCGAGAGTCTTACCTAGTTGCGTAAGTAGTATCCGCCATTATGAAAAGTCGCTTGCGTTCACACCCGCGCAAGCGATATTCTGAAGTCCCGTGGTTACGAAATACATCATCGTTACGGGAGGCGTAGCCTCCTCCCTCGGCAAAGGCTTAACTGCGGCTTCGCTCGGCCGCCTGCTCACCTCGCGTGGTCTCAAAGTGACTATGCAAAAGCTCGATCCCTACCTCAACGTGGATCCGGGCACCATGAACCCCTTCCAGCACGGCGAGGTCTTCGTCACTGAAGATGGCGCAGAAACTGACCTGGACCTCGGTCACTACGAGCGCTTCCTCGATCGCAACCTCTCCGCCGGCGGTAACGTCACCACCGGCAAGGTCTATTCCTCAGTCATCGCCAAGGAGCGCCGCGGCGAATTCCTCGGCCAGACCGTGCAGGTCATCCCGCACATCACCGACGAGATCAAATCCCGCATCGTCGCTATGGGCAATGCCGACGCAAACGGCGAAAAGCCCGACGTGGTCATCACCGAGATCGGCGGCACCGTCGGCGATATTGAATCGCAGCCCTTCCTGGAAGCCGCACGGCAAGTGCGTCACGACGTCGGCCGCGAGAACGTCTTCTACCTGCACGTGTCACTGGTTCCGTACCTCGGCCCCTCCAAGGAACTGAAGACCAAGCCTACCCAGCACTCGGTGGCCGAACTTCGCTCGATTGGCCTGGTTCCCGATGCCGTCGTTTTGCGATGCGACCGCGACGTCCCCGACTCCCTCAAAAACAAGATTGCGCTGATGTGCGACATCGACCGCGAGGGCGTGGTGTCCTGCCCGGATGCTCCGAGCATCTACGACATCCCGAAGGTCCTCTATGAAGAGCACCTGGACACCTTCATCATCCGCCGCCTGAACCTGCCGTTCCGCGACATGGATTGGGCCGTGTGGGGAGACCTGCTCGAACGCGTCCACAACCCGAAGGGCGAGGTCACGGTGGCGCTCGTCGGCAAGTACATCGACCTGCCGGACGCCTACCTGTCCGTCGCGGAAGCTGTGCGTGCCGCAGGTTTCGCCCACCGCGTGAAGGCGAATATCCGCTGGGTCGCTTCCGATGACTGCGAAACCCCGGAGGGGCTGAAGAAGAACATGGCCGGCGTTGACGCGATTGTCATCCCCGGCGGCTTCGGCGGTCGCGGCATTGAAGGCAAGATCGCGACCATCCGCTACGCCAAGCAAACCGGCACGCCACTGCTGGGAATCTGCCTGGGTATGCAGTGTGTCGTCATCGAGGCGGCGCGTACTGCGGGTGTTGAGGGCGCGTCCTCGACCGAGTTCGACGAGAACGCGGCCGAGCCGGTGATCGCCACGATGGAGGAACAGCTCCAGGCCGTCTCCGGTGAGGCTGACCTGGGCGGATCCATGCGCCTGGGCTCCTACCCGGCGAAGCTTGCCGAAGACTCCGTCGCCGCGCGCCTCTACGGCGCTACCGAAGTTACCGAGCGCCACCGCCACCGCTACGAGGTCAACAACGCCTACCGCGCCCAGCTCGAAGAAGCCGGCCTGGTTATCTCGGGCACTTCGCCGGACGGCAAGCTCGTCGAATTCGTCGAGTACCCCACGGACGTACACCCATACCTCGTGGCCACGCAGGCGCACCCGGAGCTGAAGTCACGCCCCACCCACGCTCATCCGCTTTTCGACGGCCTCATCGCCGCAGCCCTCAAGCGCAACTAACCTTGGCTTCGCGAGGTCGAATCCGCCCTACCTATTAGAGTGAAACTCATGGCGCACGAATTTGACGTTGTTGATTCCGAGATTGTTCTCGAGGCACCTATTCTCGCGGTCCGCCGCGACCAGGTGCGAATGCCGGGTGGGAATATTTCCGCCCGCGAGATCGTGGAGCATTTCGGCGCTGTTGCAGTCGTTGCCGCAGATGAGGATAATCGCCTCTACCTGCTCAATCAGTGGCGACAGGCGGCGGGTCAGCGCCTGGTGGAGTTGCCCGCCGGGCTTCTCGACGTTGCGGACGAAGACCCGTTGGAGGCCGCTAAGCGGGAGCTGGTCGAGGAAGCCGGACTGGAGGCTGAGTCCTGGTCCCTGCTTACCGATATGTTCAGCTCACCCGGCTTCGCAGAGGAAGCGGTTCGGATCTACCTGGCCAGGGGGCTCCGTGCCGTCGATAAGCCGGAAGCCCACGATGAGGAAGCGGACATGACTGCGTCGTGGGTTCCGGTGGATGAGGCGGTGGCGATGGCGCTGCGCGGAGAGGTCCTCAACGGCATCGCGCTGTCCGGCATTCTGCTCGCGGCGGAGGTGCTGCTGCGGGGTGCGACGCCGCGCTCGGTCGCGGAGCCGTTCGAGATTCGGCCGACGGCTCTGGCGAAGCGCCGGACGGAGCAGCTCGGCGCCGGCGCGGACCTGAAACGTATCCGATGAGTTCGATCGATCCGCTTGTCGACGCCTTCGTGACCTACCTCGCGGTGGAAAAGGGCCTGTCAGCGAATACGCTCGCCAGTTATAAGCGCGACTTAGAGAAGTACCGCACCTATCTGCGGGAGATTGGGCGAGTGGAATTGGCGCAGGTCACCGAGCAGGATGTGACGGAGTTCCTGGCGTATCTCGCGCGGGGAGACAAGTCGGCGGGCAGGCCGGCGCTGGCCCCGACCTCGGTGACGCGGTCGCTGTCGGCCGTGCGGAGCTTCCATAAGTTTGCGGTGGGTGAGGGCGCGTTGGATGTGGATGTCGCCAAGCGGGTGGCGCCGCCGAAGCAGCCCTCGCGGTATCCGAAGGCGCTCAGCATTGATGAGGTCACCCGGCTAATCGAGTCCATCCCCAACGACGACACCGCCGAAGTGACGGATTTGCGCAACCGTGCACTGGTGGAGTTTCTGTACTCGACCGGTGCGCGCGTTTCCGAGGTCACCGGCCTGGATATCGATGACGTGGACCGCGAAACCAACCTGGTGCTGCTGCGTGGCAAGGGCGGCAAGGAACGCATCGTGCCCGTGGGATCGCCGGCCATGGCGGCGCTGGATGCGTGGCTGACACGCGGCCGGCCGAGCTGGGTGCGGGCAAACTCTGGGCCGGCACTGTTTATCAACTCGCTGGGGCGCAGACTGTCTCGGCAATCGGCAGGAAATACACTGGCGGAGCTGGGTGAGCGCGCCGGGCTGAAGGTGAAGATTTCCCCGCACACCCTGCGCCACAGTTTCGGCACACACCTCATCGAAGGCGGTGCTGATGTGCGCGTTGTCCAAGAGCTGCTGGGGCACGCCTCGGTGACGACGACTCAGATTTACACCATGATTACCGCGGAGAATATGCGACGAGTCTGGGCGGGGGCTCACCCACGGGCTGAATACTCGCGGTAATATGTGGCGGTAATATATCGCGCAGTAGAATTGATGAGAAATCTTCAAGGAAGAGGGATTGACTGTGGCTGAAGAAGGGTTGTTTGAGGCCGATCGAGTTGAACTCGGTCTCACCGGTCGTCCGGCACGTGAGCTGCCGGAACCCGCACCCCTGAACAGTCACGGCCCCGCAGTCATCCTGGCAATGTGTAACCAGAAGGGCGGCGTGGGTAAGACCACCTCGACCATTAACCTGGGTGCGGCGCTGGCAGAGTTCGGTCGTAAAGTCCTGCTCGTTGACTTGGACCCGCAAGGCGCACTATCCGCCGGTCTCGGTGTTCCCCATGAGGAACTCGACCTGACGGTCTACAACCTCATCGTCGACGACACCACCGATGTCCGCGATGCCATTCATCACACCAAGGTCTCCGGCCTGGACCTTGTCCCGGCCAACATTGACCTGTCGGCTGCGGAGATTCAGCTTGTCAACGAAGTCGGCCGCGAGCAGGCCCTCGGACGCGCGCTGCGTCCAGTGATGAATGACTACGACTTCATCATCATTGACTGCCAGCCGTCGCTGGGCCTGCTGACCGTCAATGCGCTGACCATCTCCGAGGGCGTCATCATCCCAATGGTGGCGGAGTACTTCTCCCTGCGCGGTCTGGCACTGCTCACCGACACGGTGGCCAAGGTCCGCGACCGCCTGAACTTCAACCTGGAAGTCTCCGGCATCCTGGTCACTATGTTCGACCGCCGCACGCGCCACGCCAAGGAAGTCATGGAACGCCTCATCGAGGTCTTCGGTGACAAGGTCTTCGACACGGTCATCACCCGTACCGTCCGCTTCCCGGAAACCTCCGTCGCAGGCGAGCCCATCACCACCTGGGCACCGAACACCCCAGCTGCGGCGCAGTACCGCAACCTGGCCCGCGAGGTCATCGAGCGCAAAGGCCGCAAATAATAGGTGACTTCCCCGGATAGTTACACTCCCGAACCGTCGTCAAGCGAGGGCGTGCAGGAAGAGATCACCGGCTTCCGCGTCGCGCTCGCGAACTTCAACGGGCCTTTCGACCTGCTGCTGCAGCTCATCAGCAGCAAAAAGATGGACGTCACCGAGGTCGCGCTGGCGGCGGTGACGGACGAGTTCATCTCGTACACGCGCAGCCTCGACGCAGTCAGCGATCTCGACGAAATCACCGAATTCCTCGTCGTGGCAGCGACGCTGCTCGACCTCAAGACCGCACGACTTCTGCCGCGTGGCGACGTCGACAGCGAAGAAGACCTCGAACTGCTAGAAGCACGCGACCTGCTGTTCGCCCGACTGCTGCAATACCAGGCGTATGGCAAGGTAGCCGACCAATTCGAGGAGTGGCAGAAGACCGCGCCGCGGCGCTATCCGCGAGCTGTGGGGCCGGACAAGCAGTTCGAGGAGCTGCTGCCGCCCGTGCGCCTGGGCATGACGCTCGGGGAGTTTGCCGAGTTTGCGGCCGTCGTGATGCGGCCGAAGCCGCCGGAGGAAGTCGGTGTCGGGCACATTCACGGTGTGCCCGTGTCCGTGCCGGAGCAGGCGGGCAAAATCCTCGACTCGCTGCGGCTGGCAGGCGAGGGGACCTGGCTGACGTTTACGCAGCTGACCTCGGAGTGCCGCGTGTCCATGGAAGTTGTCGGACGGTTCCTGGCGCTGCTGGAGCTCTACCGAGCCAAGGCGATCGGTGTGGAGCAGGAGGAGGCGCTGGAGGAAATCCACGTGGCCTGGACCGGGCTGGACGTGGACCCGGCCGTCGTGGCGGCGGCGAACTGGGAGTAGGTGGCTGGGCTGGCTGTTGGGCGTGGGCTTGGTTGGGACTTGGCTGTTGGGCGTGGGCTTGGTCGGGCTGGTGCTAACAGCTGATTAGCGCCCGGCCAATTAGCGCCCGGCGCGGGAGGTTGCGTAATCTGACGCGCATGAGCGAAACCAGTTCCGCACCATCCGAGCAGGCCACGGAGTCTGCGTCTGCTTCTTCGGCGCAGTTGCCGCCCATTGACCCGTTGCGAGCAGGCGTGGAATCGATTCTGCTGGTAGTCGATACGCCGGTGGCGGCGGAGGATATGGCGCGGGCGCTGGACGTTTCCGCAAGCGATGTCCGTGACGTGCTTCGCGAGATCGAGTACGAATACCGTGCACGTCGCAGCGGCATTGAGTTGCGTGAAACGGATGAGGGCTGGCGCTTCTACACGGCTCCCGCGCACGCTAGCGCGGTGGAGCGATTCTTGCTGGATGGCTCGCAGTCGAAGCTCTCACGGGCAGCTATGGAGACGCTGGCAGTGGTGGCTTACCGACAGCCCGCCACGCGTGCGCAGGTCTCCGGTGTGCGTGGTGTCAATGTTGATGGTGTGATGCGCACGCTGGTCGCGCGCGGTCTGATTGCGGAATCCGGAGAGGACCCGGCAACCGGCGCGCATTTGTACGTTACGACGACGCTGTTCCTGGAGCTTTTGGGGATTGATTCGCTGGACCAGCTGCCTGATTTGGCTCCGCTGCTGCCTGAGGTCGACTTGATCGACGAGCCGTTGGACTAGGTGGGGTTCTGGGGCGGTTGGACAGGGGGCCTAGCTGGGCCGCGGGGCTCGCACCATCGGCTAACCCACTTCACGACACGCGTGTCACCTCATGCCACCTCCACAGCTGCCACGAGGTGACATGGGTGTCGTGAAGTCGCATTTCGGGCTGGGTTTGCTGCTCGCCTCAGCTCACTGCGAGCCTTTGTACCCACCATACCCACCACACACCCACCACACGCCCTGTGGATAACTCCCGAAAACTGCAAACTATCCACAGTCGACGCCAAATTGACGCCTTCTGAGCCTCCGTGTGAGCCCAAAAATGAGAACGTAGCACTCACCAACACTCGCAAACACTCACAAACACACAAACCCACAAACACTCACACCCCGCCACCCACCAACCAGCAGTTGCAGGGACCTCAGGAGCGCAATCCGATGCCGCAGTGGATCTACGACGCCGACGACATCATCCGTACCGGCCAGCAGCGCGAATGCGCCCGCCCCAGCACATTCGCAATTTCCCGAATCGGCCAGCACTCCGACCGAGATCTCCGCCAGCGAGCCAAAAGCGGCAGCCTCCTGTGGCTCGCACACGGCGCGTACGTGCCGGTCGACAGGTGGCTCACCCTAAACAGCACCGAACGTTACATCCTGGAAATCAAAGCGCTCGTCCATCGCGGCACCACCACCGTAGTCACCCGCGATGCCGCCGCTGCTCTCCACGGTTTACCTCTGCTCACACACAACACTCCCATCGCGATAGCCAACTCCGGCCGCAGGCGCGGGCAATCGCGAAGCACACCGAATGGCCCGTACCAGCCGCACAAACGCCTCATCCGCGTCTCCGGCCGGATTCTCCCCGAGGACATCGTAGAAATCGATGGCCGCCTCGTCACCGATGTCCCAAAGTCCGTCATCGACGTCTGCCGTTCCCGCACCCCGCACAATGCACTAGTGCTTGCCGACGCCGCCCTCCAGCGCCACACCGACACCGAGGAGCTGTTGGCCACGTTGGCTGCATATCCGCGTGCTCCGGGAAATGCACAGGCCAGGAGATTGTTGGGGCAAGCGACAGCGTCGTCGGAAAGCATTGGGGAATCGCTCACTAAAGAAGCAATCGTCCAGGCGGGGCTAGCTGCTGTCGACGATTCTCGGGCTCCGTTGCTTCAGCAGGTTTCCTTTCGGGATGATCGTGGCTTCATCGCACGCGTGGACTTTTACCTGCCCGAACTTGGGCTGGTCGTCGAGTTCGACGGCCGTATGAAATACACCGATGGCGGGGTCGCGGACACGCAGGTGGCAATCGCAAAGGAGCTGGAGCGCGAAAAGCGCCTGAAGAATCTTGGACTGAATGTCATCCGGATCGTCTGGTCACAGCTTTTCGACGGCACCGCCGTAGCCACCTTGCGGCAAGCGGCCGCAGAAATCCGACGTCACCTGGCAAATGGTGGCAGTTGCTATCGCGGAAACTACGCCTTCGCGCGGCAGCCCATCACAATCACAGGTAAGGCGGCCGAGTTGGCCATGCGTCGCCGACGAGTGTGGAGCCAGGCGGGGCGGCTGTACTAGCTGGCTGGCTCATCGGGCCACCCCAACCTCACTTCACGACACAGGTGTCACCTCATGCCACCTCCACAGCTGCCACGAGGTGACATGGGTGTCGTAAAGTCGCTGAGACTGTCTGTAATCCTTGCGAGAAGCTCCACCACCAACCCCGAACGGCGTTCAAGTCTGGCGCTGTACAGGTATTATGCTTGAGTATCATGACAGCCTCGGAAACCGCCCAGCCGCACACCCCGCCGCCCGCCCAACCACCCGCCCAACCACACACCCCGCCAACCATCGCCGACCTCGCCCAATTCGACGCCGACCACATCTGGCACCCATACGGCCCCATCCCGTCGCCGGTCGCGCCCAAGCTGGTCGAGTCCGCCGAGGGCGTGAACCTCCACCTCGCCGACGGCCGCACCCTCATCGACGGCATGAGCAGCTGGTGGGCCGCCTGTCACGGCCACTCGCACCCGAAGCTGGTCGCAGCCGCGAAGAAGCAGGCCACCACGATGTCGCATGTCATGTTCGGCGGACTCACGCACCGTCCGGCCATTGAGCTGGCGGAGAAGCTCCTAAAGCTCGCAGGCCCCGGCTTCGATGCCATTTTTTACTCGGACTCGGGTTCGGTCTCTGTCGAGGTGGCGATCAAAATGGCGTTGCAGTATCAGCAGGCCAAAGGCCATCCCGAGCGCACCCGCCTGGCCACTTGGCGTGGCGGCTATCACGGCGACACTCGCGCGCCCATGACCGTCTGCGACCCTGAGGGCGGCATGCATTCGCTGTGGACGGGGCAGTGGACTCCGCAGGTCTTCGCCGACAAACCGCCCGCCCGCGGCGCAACCGAGGAGGAACGAGCACGCTATCTCGCGTACTTCGATTCGCTTATCGACGACTCCGTCGCCGGCATCATCATTGAACCGGTGGTCCAAGGCGCTGGTGGCATGCGGTTCCATGACCACGAGCTGCTTGTGGGGCTCCGGAAGCTGTGTGACAAGCACGGGATTCTGCTCATCGCGGATGAGATCGCCACCGGCTTCGGCCGGGCCGGTGACCTGTTCACGACGCAGGCGGCCGGGATTGTGCCGGATATTATGTGTGTCGGCAAGGCGCTGACCGGCGGCTTTATGAGCTTCGCAGCCACCCTCACCACCGCCGACGTGGCTCGCACCATTTCCAGTGGCGCAGGCGGAGGCATCATGCACGGCCCGACCTTCATGGGCAACCCGTTGGCCTGTGCCGTGGCCTGCGCGCAGCTCGACCTGATTGCAGAGGGGCAGTGGCGTGAGGATGTCCCGCGCATCGAGTCCCGACTCCGCAACCAGCTCCAACCCCTAGCCAGCAGCGATGCCGTGGCCGACGTGCGTGTCCTTGGTGCAATCGGGGTTGTGGAGATGCAGCGCCCGGTGGACATGGGGCTGGCCACCGCAGCAGCTGTCGATGCTGGGGTGTGGCTGCGGCCATTCGGCAAGTTGGTGTACACCATGCCGCCGTATATCAGCACCAATGACGAGGTCGATCGCATCTGTGAGGCCATCGCCGCCATCGTCGCCGCGGAGGAAAAACGCAAGTAGCGCAACCAAAAAGGAGCATCAACCACCATGAGCATCGTCCTTGTCACAGGCACCGGTACCGATATTGGAAAGACCATCGGCACGGCAGCCCTGGCGGCGGCACTTCGCGAGGAAGGCAAGGAGGTGCACGTCGTCAAGCCAATTCAGACCGGTTTTCCGGGCCCAAATGGCGGTGATTTGGACACTGTCGCGGAGCTGACGGGGATTGACAACCTGCATGGTTTCGAGCGTTACCCCGAGCCGATGGCGCCGGTGGCGGCGGCTCAGCGCGCGGGCATGCGCCTGCCGGAGGCTACGGAAATCGCGGAGAAAATCAAGCTTATCGACGGGCCGAACCGCGTTGTCCTCGTGGAGGGCGCGGGCGGCTTGCTGGTGCGACTCGGCGAGGACTGGGCGCTGCCGGAGCTGGCGGTGTTGCTGCCGGGTAGTCAGATGGTGGTCGTGACGCGGTTGGACCTGGGTTGCCTGAACGAGGCGGAGCTCACCGTCGAGGTGGCGCGGGGCCGTGGGGTTAATGTCACGGCGCTGGTGGGCGGTTCGTTGCCGGCGGAGGTCGACCCGATCATTGAGACGAACCTGGAGGAACTGCCGCGCATCACCGGGGTGCCGCTGCTGGGGTCGGTGCAGGCGGGAGCGGGCGCGCTGGACCGGCAGGAGTTTGTGGCGAAAGCTACGCAGTGGCTGCCGGGCGTGCGAGAGTGGGCCGCAGTGCTGTAGGGGAGCCGCAGTGCTTTAAGGGGCACTCTGGCGGCGCCTCGGAGTAGGGGCCGCGCAGGACGTCGTTAAGCTGGCGCTTTACTAGAAACGTGCTAAGGTGACTAGACGACAAGGCGCGAGGCTTTCTCTGTAATTCTCTTTATTAACCTGCTTCCACCGGCCAATTTTGGGCCCACGGGGGAGAGAACAGCGTCGCCTGGCGCTGACGTTCTAACAAACAGAACATTCTCCAACGCTTGAAAAGGATGTAGGTCAAGTGGCTAAACCCGCTCGCCGAGAAGGCACACCGGCACACAAGAACCGTAAGAATCAATCCAACCGCGGCTCCACTAACGCCCAGCGCAACCGCAGCCGTCGCGACAGCGGCGCGAAGATGGAGACCTCCAACGTCCACGCGAAGGACATCTACGTATCCAACGCTCGCCCGGCGCGCCACCAGCATGTGGACGACAACCGCCGCGGCTCGGGCAAGCGCGTGCACAGCGAAGCAGGCGAGGGCGTGCGCCTGCAGAAGGTATTGGCACAGGCAGGCGTGGCGTCGCGTCGTATGGCGGAAAAGCTTATCGACGAAGGCCGCGTCGAGGTCGACGGCAAGATTGTGACGCGGCAGGGCGTGCGGGTGGACCCGAACACGTCTGTGATTCGCGTTGATGGTTCCCGCGTCATCGTCAATGAGGACATGCAGTACTTCGTCCTGAACAAGCCGCGTGGTGTGCAGTCGACCATGCACGATGACATGGGCCGCCCGTGTGTGGGCGACATCATCGGTGAGAAGATCAGCGCTGGTCAGCGACTCTTCCACGTGGGTCGCCTGGATGCGCCCACCGAGGGCCTGCTGCTGCTCACCAACGATGGTGAGCTGGCCAACCGCCTGATGCACCCGAGCTACGAGGTCACCAAGACCTACATGGCCACCGTTGTCGGCGAGGTCGATGCCAAGGTCATGCGTGAGCTGGAAAAGGGCATTGAGCTTGATGACGGCATCGCTAAGGCGGACATGGCGCAGATCATCGATGTCTGGCAGGGCCGCTCCATCGTCCGCATCGAGCTGCACGAGGGCCGCAAGCACATCGTCCGCCGGATGCTCAAGACTGCGGGCTTCCCGGTCGAGCGCCTGGTGCGCACTAAGATTCACACTGTCCAGCTGGGCGAGCAGACCCCGGGCGCTCTCCGCGCACTCAACCGGGCTGAGCTGACCTCCCTCTACAACGCGGTGGGGCTGTAAATGGCACTAGTGAAAAAGAACGAAGAGAACCAAGGAGCTGAAGGAGCCCACATGAGCGAGCAGAACACTGACGACATGCTGTTGGTTGCCATTGACGGCCCTTCCGGCACTGGCAAGTCGACTGTCTCCCGGATGGTCGCAACCGAGCTGGGTGCAAAGTACTTGGACACCGGCGCAATGTACCGCGTGGCCACCCTGTGGGTGCTGCGCCAGGGTATCGACCCGACTGATGAGGAAGCCGTGGCCAAGGCGACGGCCGCCCTGCCACTGGAAGTCTCCGATGACCCGAACTCCACTGCGGTCCTCCTCGACGGCGAGGATGTTTCCGGCGAGATTCGCGGCCCGGAGGTCACCCGCAACGTGTCGGCGGTCTCCGCGATTCCGGCCGTGCGCACCAACCTGGTCGCACTCCAGCGTTCGCTGGCCGCATCGGCTGTGCGCTGTGTGGTGGAAGGCCGCGATATCGGCACGGTCGTGCTCCCGGACGTTCCGGCGAAGATCTTCATGACCGCCTCCGCAGAGGTCCGCGCTCGCCGCCGCTACGACCAGGACATCGCTGCTGGTCGTGAGGCTGACTTCGACACCGTGCTTGCCGACGTCATCCGCCGCGACGAACTCGACAGCAACCGTGCGACCTCTCCGCTGAAGCCAGCCGAGGACGCGTTCATTCTGGACACCTCTGAGATGGACATTGAAGAGGTCGTGGAAAACGTCCTCGATGTCGTTGAGGCCGGCTACCCGGGGTCCACTATGGACTGGGACGATGTCGACAACGAGGAGTTCGAGGGCTCTTACGACGACTCCGAGGACGACACCGCCGGACACCTGGTCGCAAACGTGGAGAGCGAAAACGCGCCGGGCACCGCAGGCAGCCACACCAGCGCAGACGAGTTCATCGACCGCACAATCGCTGACCACGAGACGATCATCTCCGAAGCCATCGAGCGCGCCGAAACCGGCCAGATCGATGACGATGCCGACTGGGAAGAATTGGAAAACGCCTTCGCAGCGCTTGGCGTGAGCGACGAGGAGGAAGAAGCTCTTCCGACCGTGGCCATTGTGGGACGACCGAATGTTGGTAAGTCCACCATGGTTAACAGGTTCATTGGCCGTCGTGAAGCAGTTGTCGAAGACTTCCCGGGCGTGACCCGCGACCGCATCTCCTACCTGGGGGAATGGGGCGGACGTCGCTTCTGGGTGCAGGATACCGGCGGCTGGGACCCGGACGCCAAGGGCATGCATGCGGCGATTGCTCGTCAGGCGGAGACCGCCATGGAGACCGCCGATGTGATTGTCATGGTCGTCGACACCACCGTCGGCATCACCGCCACGGAAGAGGTCATGGCCCGCCGCCTGCAGCGCGCGGAGCAGCCGGTTATTCTCGCCGCCAACAAGTTTGAGTCGGATTCGCAGCTTGGCGACGTCGCGGAGTTCTGGGCCCTCGGGCTCGGCGAGCCGCACCCAACCTCGGCCCTTCACGGTCGTGGCAATGCCGACGTAATGGACGAAGTGGTGTCCTCCTTCCCGGAGGTGCCGCGTGCGAAGTCGCTGCCGACCGGGCCGCGCCGCGTGGCGCTGGTGGGCAAGCCGAATGTGGGCAAGTCTTCGCTGCTGAACAAGCTCTCCGGTGAAGATCGCGCAGTGGTCAGCGACGTGGCCGGTACCACGGTTGACCCGGTGGACTCGCTGGTGCAGATGGACGAGGCGCTGTGGCGCTTCGTCGATACCGCTGGTATTCGCAAGAAGACCAAGACCGCCAAGGGCCACGAGTTCTACGCCTCGCTGCGTACTCGTTCGACGATTGACAACGCCGAGGTCGTGATTTTCCTGGTCGATGCCTCCGAGCAGATTACCGAGCAGGACCAGCGCGTGCTGCGCATGATTCTCGACTCTGGTCGCGCACTTGTGGTCGCCTACAACAAGTGGGACCTCATGGATGAGGACCGCCGCGATCTGCTCGAGCGCGAAATTGAAGAGCAGCTAGCACACGTGCCGTGGGCTCGTCGGGTGAACATCTCCGCCAAGACTGGTCGCGCTGTGCAGAAGCTGGAACCGGCAATGTTGGAGGCCGTGGAGTCGTGGGATAAGCGCATCTCTACTGGTCGCCTGAACACTTGGTTGCGTGCGATCATGCAGCAGAACCCGCCACCGCTGCGTGGTGGCCGCCAGCCGCGCGTGCTGTTTGCCACCCAGGCATCCTCGCGCCCGCCGGTAATTGTGCTGTTCACAACTGGGTTCCTGGAGCATGGCTACCGTCGCTTCCTGGAGCGCAAGCTGCGTGAAGAGTTCGGTTTCGAGGGGTCGCCGGTGCGCATCGCGGTGCGTGTCCGCGAGAAGAAGAAGCGCCGCTAGGAAGCTCCGCCAGTTGCGCGTGGCGAGCTGAGAAAAGCCCAAAATGTGATTTAGGCAATTGCATTTTGGGCTTTTCGTTGGCATTTTGGTTTTTTAGGAAATTAGCGATAAGGAGAACTGACAATGGTCAGGCGCGGCAATAACCGTGACGGCTCTCAGCACGATGGCCGAGACAACAGCTACGGACGCGATTCCTCAAGCTCGTACGGCGATGACTCCGCGACTCGCTACATTCCGCGGGACGAGGGATACCGCGGATACAACCCGGATGCCGACTTCGCGGGTGAGCAGCCGACCGAATACTTCGGCGGCGACTCCTCTGAGACACAATTCCTGCAGCGCGGCGATGAAACACGTTTTGAGAACTCGCGAGGTGCCGGGGCCGGCGCCGGGGCGCAAGGAGCAGGTGCACAGGGTAGCGGCCAGTACTGGGCTCCGCTTTCTGAAGAAGAACGCGGCTATGGTCAGGCGGGCCAGCAGGCAGGTGCAACCCAGCAGTACTCCGCAGGCGGCGCAGGCGGTTACGGCGACATGAATAACGGCAACAACCGCGGTAATAACCGTGGCAACAGTGGCAATGATGACTCCAAGAAGGGCTGGGGCAAGCCTGTCGCCATCGTGGCCATCGCCGCCATGGTGGCCGTAGTCGCGCTGGTAGCCCTGGTTTTGTCCTTTACTTCCGGAACCGAGGACAAAAACGACAATACGGCGGTGCCGACGCAGGAGACGTCGTCAAGCCCGACGCCGACGACAACCTCGCCGGAAGAAACCACGACAAGTCCCACCGATCGCTTGGACCCGTCGGGCACGATTAACGACACCCGTGAGCGCCTCGAGCAGGAGCTCGACCAACTTCGCGAGTCGCCGCCAGCTATCCCCGGCCCCGGTGAGCGCAGCAGCGGTTGGGGCACCATCCCGCAGGGCGTGGTGGGCAAGAGTCCGGCATCGGTTGAGGTGGAATTGCGTACCAACGGCTACCAGAATGTGACTGTCGTCGACGCCGAGGGCAATCCGACCAACTCTGTGGCCGCGATCATGGGTAAGGTTGCCTCGATCGATCCGCCGGAGGGACAGATGGCGGAGACATCCACGCCTGTGACCATCTACCTGCAGTAATGCGGTAGCCAGGGAAGGTGCCAGGGGCGATTTTCGCCTTCAAACTCCAATGATGTAACCTATAGCTCGTTGCACTTTCGTGCACACGGGCTGTAGCGCAGTTTGGTAGCGCACCTCACTGGGGGTGAGGGGGTCGTCGGTTCAAATCCGGTCAGCCCGACAAAAATAGCCGCCGTCTTCTGGAAGATTCCGGGAGGCGGCGGTTTTGTTTACGGCTATTGCTTAAGGCTTTTTGTTTGCCCATAGCTCACAAGCGCACTAGCGCACGACAATACCGTCGGAGTCAGCGTAGAGCGTCTCGCCCGGAACGAAGTCAATGCCGCCGAAGGAGACAACGACGTCGCGCTCGCCCTCACCGGTCTTGGTGGACTTGCGCGGGTTGGTGCCAAGCGCCTTGCAGCCGAAGTCCATCTCGCCAATCAGCTTGGAGTCGCGAATCGCGCCGTTGACGACCACACCAGCCCAGCCATTGTCCTTGCCGAGCCCCGCAATAACGTCACCGACCAGCGCCGTGTGCACAGAAGCGTCACCGTCGATGACAAGCACGCCACCCTCCGACGGTTCGGAGAGGACCTTCTTCAGCAGCGCGTTGTCCTGGAAACACTTGACCGTGGAGATCTTGCCGCAGAACTCCACGCGACCGCCGAGGTTACGCATCTGAGTATCGCAGGAACGCACGTCCGGGCCGATCTCGTCAACCAGGTCAGCGGTGGGGATGAATTCGATTGCCATAGGGGATTCAAGTCCTTCCGAAAATTGCTCGCATCAAGTGTTAAACCCATTGTTTCAAACTCAAGATGTGACTAAAGACATATGGTGCAAATTCGCTGGCAGCGATTGACACTCCGAAGGCCGGCCCAGATTGATTACTCTGGTGAGTCAGAACGCGCCGACAACCACACGCGCGCAGGAAGGGTAGAAGATGGCTGGGTTTAATTGGTTTTGGAAGGCTCTTAGCGGCAAGCAAGGGCGCAACCAAAAACGCAGCGTAGGGCTGGTGGCACACGCCGCTGAGCTCGAGCCGCAGGTACAGGCGCTTTCCGACGCCGACCTCGCCGACTTCACCCGCCAACACGCCACCGACGCACCGGAGCTTTTAGCCGCGCTCCGCGAAGTCTCCCAGCGCACCCTGTCCATGCGCCCCTTCGATGTGCAGCTGCAAGGCGCACTGGCGCTCATGGAGGGAGACGTTGTCCAGATGGCCACCGGTGAGGGCAAGACTCTCTCCGGCGCCCTGGCTGCAGCCGGTTTCGCGCTGCGTGGCCACCGCGTGCACTCTGTGACCGTCAACGACTACCTCGCAGGCCGCGACGCGCAGTGGATGCAACCGCTGTTCGGGTTCCTAGGGCTCTCGGTGGCGGCTATTTCGCCGCAGGAGGGACCGGGGGAGCGTCGTAAAGCATATGCGGCAGACATCGTCTACGCCGCCGTCAACGAACTCGGCTTCGACGTTCTGCGCGACCGCTGCGCGCCGGCCATCGAAGACCGCGTGCAGTCGCCCGCTGATGTCGCGATCATCGACGAGGCCGACTCCGTGCTGGTGGATGAAGCGCTAGTCCCGCTCGTGCTTGCCGGCAATGAGCCGGGCACCGCACCGACCGGTCAGATTACCGACGTGGTGCGTCGCCTGCAGCTCGGCGACGACTACACCGTCGACGAAGGTCGTCGCAACGTCTTCCTCACCGATACCGGCGCCGCACGCGTCGAACGGCTGCTTGGCATCGGCTCACTGTACGACGCCGAGCACGTCGGCACCACTCTGGTTCAGGTCAACGTTGCACTGCACGCCCACGAGCTGCTGCAGCGCGATGTCGACTACATCGTGCGCGACGGCAAGGTCCAGCTCATCGACGCTTCGAAGGGACGCGTGGCGGAACTGCAGCGCTGGCCGGACGGTCTGCAAGCAGCGGTAGAGGCCAAGGAGGGGCTGCAGGTCTCGGAGGGCGGCCGAATCCTCGACTCCATGACCATCCAGCAGCTCGTCGGCCGCTACGACATCACCTGCGGCATGACCGGCACCGCCACCTCCGCGGGCGACCAGTTCCGCGAGTTCTACGGACTCCACGTCTCCGTCATCGAACCCAACGTCCCATGCATTCGTGACGACGAGCCCGACCGCATCTACGCCACCACCGACGACGCGTTCGCCGCGCTTGTCGACGAGGTCGTGGAACTCAACGGCACTGGTCGACCAATACTCGTAGGCACCCGTGACGTGGCCGAATCGGAACGACTGGCCGATGCGCTAGTCCTGCGCGGCATCGAATCCTCGGTACTGAACGCGAAAAATGACGAGCTGGAGGCCCAAGTCATCGCGGGTGCTGGCGATATTGGCCGCGTCACGGTGTCCACCCAGATGGCCGGCCGCGGTACCGACATCCGCCTCGGAGGGGCAGACGAATCCAACCGCGATGCGGTGGTCGAGCGCGGTGGCCTATGCGTCATTGGTCTGGGCAAGCACCGCACTGACCGACTGGACAACCAGTTGCGTGGCCGTGCCGGGCGCCAGGGCGATCCAGGCTCGTCGGTGTTCTTTGTCTCCCTGGATGACCCGGTGATTTCCGAAGGTGCTGCCGGCGAAACACTGAGCGTGCTGCCTGAGGACGATGGACGCGTTCGCGATAAGAGGGCCTACCAGTTCATCGACCGCGCGCAGCGGGTGACAGAGGCGACCATGCTGTCGATTCATGCGACGACATGGAAGTACAACAAGCTCATCGGCGACCAGCGCGAGATTCTGGATGAGCGCCGGGAGAAACTGCTGACTACGAATGCTGCCTGGGAAGAACTGTCCAAGCTGGCATCGGCGCGAGCGAAGGAAGTGGAAGCCGCAGTTGGGCGCGACGTCGCCGAGGACGCTGCCCGGGAAATTATGCTGAGCCACCTGGATCGCGGGTGGTCGGACCACCTGGCGGATCTGGACGACCTGCGGGAGTCGATTCACCTGCGCGCGCTGGCTAAGGAAAGCCCCATTGATGAGTTCCACCGCGCCGCCATCGGAGCCTTTAAAAACCTGGTCAACAATGCTGTGACCGACTCAGTGCAGACCTTCCAGGAGGTCGAAATCGATAGCGATGGCGCGCATCTGGAGGACACGGGACTTGCCCGCCCGAGCTCGACGTGGACGTACATGGTCAACGACAACCCATTGAGCAATGGTGGTGGCTCGGTCGTCGGTTCAATTGCAGCGATGTTTAGGTAAGTCGTAACCACAGGTTTGGTAACAATTTGAAAATATTTCTCAAGTGACCGGCCTAGGTACACCCACGGAGAAAGCTCTCCGATGTCGGTATTTACGCATATCAATCATGTTGTACATACCCTGTCGGTGAGCTGCGTCACAACATGGTTGGGATTAGATAACAACATGAAATCGGTTGGGGCGCTATTATCTAAAAAGTAACGAGTAAATCGCCCAAGGTTATCCCGGAGGGAAAGATATGACTAGCAATAGCGGCCAGCCAGAG
Source organism: Corynebacterium sp. 401_CJEI (assembly GCF_001076435.1). Classification (NCBI taxonomy): domain Bacteria; kingdom Bacillati; phylum Actinomycetota; class Actinomycetes; order Mycobacteriales; family Corynebacteriaceae; genus Corynebacterium; species Corynebacterium sp. 401_CJEI. The sequence goes on along the minus strand of NZ_JVIP01000024.1, from coordinate 24,892 downwards.
GCATCGGTCGAGACCACCTCGGTCTTCCGTGCAGATTTGCTGAAGGAGATGGAGTCCAGCTCTAACACGGACTCCACGGTCTCCGGTGTTGAAGGACTTCCGGCAGGCTCGGCACTCTTGGTCGTCAAGCGGGGGCCAAACGCGGGTTCGCGTTTCCTGCTCGATCAGGCAGTCACCACCGCTGGTCGTCACCCGGAAAGCGACATTTTCCTCGATGACGTGACTGTTTCCCGTCGCCACGCAGAGTTCCGCAAGAACGGTGACTCTTACGAGGTTGTCGACGTGGGATCGCTGAACGGCACCTACGTTAACCGCGAGCCGAAGAACTCCGCGGTTCTGGCTAATGGTGACGAGGTCCAGGTCGGTAAGTTCCGCCTCGTATTCCTTATCGGTAACTAATTCGACATCGGTTAGTGTCGACGTCTGTCGGCATTAACCCTCCCTTATTTTTGTAAAGGCTCGGAAAAGACCAGTGGCAGCAGTACACAAATCAGCGGTTTCGCAGCCGGCTTCGTCAGAAAGCACTGCGAAGCAAGCACGCTCGGTGGGCAAGAAGAAGACCATCGGTGCTGTGCTGAAGGAAGTCAAGGTTGAGTTCCCTGATGTAACGCTGTCCAAAATTCGTTTTCTCGAGTCGGAAGGGCTGCTGTGCCCGTCGCGTAGTTCCTCGGGCTATCGTCGCTACAGCCAAGCGGACATTGACCGTCTGCGCTACATTCTGACCGTTCAGCGCGATAACTACTTGCCGCTGAAGGTTATTAAAGAGCAGCTCGACGAAATTGATGCGGGCAACGCTGGCGGCGACGGTCTGGCTTCGGTTACTCCACTGGTGACGGCGGATCAGTTCCGCGAAGCTGCAGTGGTCTCGCTGACGCAGGCGGAGCTGGCAGAGCGCACCGGCGCTAGCGAGAAGTTCATCACTGAGCTGGTCCGCGTCGGCCTGATTACTCCGGATACGCTGAACATGTTCGACGGCGATGACCTGCTCATCACTGAGACGGCAGTCAAGCTGGCTGAGTTCGGCCTGGATGCCCGCCACCTCAAAACTGTGCGTACCGCTGCGACCCGTGAGGCTGATTTGGTGTCGCTGGCAGCTAGTCCGCTGAGTAAGTCGCGTGCGGCTAGTGGCAAGCAGAAGGCTGTGGAGATGGGCCGTGAGATGACCGCGCTGATGGTCACGCTGCACGGCACGTTGGTCAAGCGCCAGGTCAACAAAGATCTGGGGAAGTAGTCAGTAGTCGCGCGTGAATAGCGGCTCGCTACAATTATCGCTGTTATGGACGAAAAACTCGTAGAAGTCAAGTTTCTAGACTGGATGGCGCATCCTCCTGAGGACGATCCGGTACTGCTCCTGCATGCCGAAGAGACTAACCGGATTATCCCGATTTGGATTGATTTGGCGACGGCGACGGAGTACTCCGCCCGTGAGACCGGCGCTACGCAGCGTCGCCCAGGCATGCATGAGGTCTTCGTCGATACGCTGGACATGGTGGGGCAGAGCGCCCTGCGCGGCCAGATTACGGGCGTGCACGAGGGCGTTTTCATCGCCAGCCTGGTGCTCGAAGGTGGCGCAGAGATTGATATGCGCCCCTCCGACCTAATCCTTATCGCCAGCGAGCTTGAGGTCCCGCTGTATGTTGCGCGCGATGTGCTCGACGCCACGTCGGTGTCGGCGCGTCTTGTCGCTACCAATGGCGGTTCGCTTACCGACGATACGGAGACCGACTCTGTCGAGGCATCGGTGTCGGAGTTTGCTGAATTTCTCGACAGTATTGATGCTGACTACTTCGCCGAGCCGCATGGTGATGCGGAGGACAAGAAGTCTGATGGTGAAGCCGACGGTGGCGCCGATTCAGCTTCCGATGGCGACCGTTAAACGTGTGACTGGAGTGAATAACCGGTTACTTTTGAGGTAGTTGTGACGCTTATTTCCTCCGGCGTGTCGCTGAATGACCCCATAAAAGGGGTAACTTTTCGTAAGTTATAGTTTCATCCCGTCCTGCGGTTTTGCTCCCGGGTCGTGCTTGAGCTGGGGAAACTGTGACTCCAAACTCTAAACCTTAACTTTAGGTTTAGAGATTCGGCGTGTCGTCCTGTGATGTATTGACAGCCGATTAACCTTGGCGAAAGATAAATAACGGCAGTGAAACTACCTCGGGAGAATTTATATGGTCGACGACAACAGCGGTTCGCTCTTTGGCGACAATGAGCTCCGTGCGTCTGACTCGCAAGAGCCGCGCGCGGTTCAGGAATCCCTGTTCGACATGGGACCGGACGAGCAGGTTGGCTACCGCGTTCCTATCGCATGTCAGGTAGCGGGCATTTCTTACCGCCAGCTGGACTACTGGGCACGCACCAAGCTGGTGGAGCCTTCTATCCGTACCGCTAAGGGCTCGGGTACCCAGCGTCTGTACTCCTTCCGCGACATCCTCGTTTTGAAGATTGTTCGCGGTCTGCTGGACACCGGTATTTCCCTGCAGAATATCCGTCTGGCTGTCGATCGCCTGCGCGACCTCGGCGTCGATGACCTGGCTACCATCACGCTGGTTTCCGACGGTCGCACCGTCTACCAGTGCCGCTCCAATGAAGAGGTCATCGACCTGCTCAACGGTGGCCAGGGAGTGTTCGGCATTGCTGTCCCGGGCATTATGAAGGAACTGACTGGCACCATCGCCTCCTTCCCGTCCGAGCGTATTGACGGTACTCAGGAGAACCCAGGTACTGGCATCGACGAGCTGGCTGAGCGTCGTCGCCGCCGCATCTCCTAACCGCCAACAGATACGGTAACCGCCAACGATACGGCTGGACAGCGGCGTCGCTGCTATGGCCTCCGTTCAAATAGCCGAAACAAACTAAACGAAAACCGCCTTCCACAACTGGTTCCGTTTTTCCTCTCCCGAGGTTGGACCAGATGGAGGCGGTTTTTTCTACTTACTCCGTACCGATAGCCGCAGCCAACTGAGAGGCCAGGCCATCGCCGTAGTCAGCCGCAATGCGCAGAGAGCCAGTGGTCATATTTGCCACTTCCTGCAGCTCGGGGCTGGAGCTGTCGCCGTCGGGAAGCACGATGACCTCAATCGTTACCGGGCGGTCCGGGCTAATGAGTTCCTTAATCCTCTCGACAGACTCGGCGGCATCGGCGCCCGAGGCATCGCGACCAGAGGTGAGCACGACGAGACGGTTCGGCTTGTCAGGGGAGTAGGTGTCGCGGGCGGCCTGGTAGGCATCGATAAGCGCTGGCCAGAACTGTGCCTCACCACCAGCCGGAAGTTCGGCCAGTGACCCCTTTACGGCGTCCGCGCCGTTGTTGGCCTCGTCATCGGGCGCGGGAAGTTCCGCGAGGCGGTTCACCTCAGGTGCGAATGTCCACAGGCCGTAGCGGCCACCAGGTGCCGCATCGATAGCGCCGGAAAGTGCCGTAGACAGCGCCCCAACATCGACGCCCTCGGAGGTGTCAGCGAGCAGGAGCGCCGAACCCACCGCAGTTGCGGGCTGTTGCGCGTCCGGCTGCTCCAGTGCTGGCGGCAGCGCAAAAGAATCCGTCTGAATCTGCGAGAGCACTCCAAAGTTCTCTGCTACTTCAGGGCTGAAAGTGCTCTCAGCAGCTTCGCCGTCGGCGCCGTGATCTGCTGCGAAGTTTCGGAAGTCCTCGGCCGCACGAGCCGTGTTCTCGTCGATCTTGCCGCCGGAGCCAAAGGTGACAACTGGCGCGTGCAACTGGGGTGCATCCGCAGGGGAGACCAGCTTCAGCCCCTCGCCGGCCATCTGCAGCATGGGCTGGGTCGCGGCCACGCCGTCGAAGTCAGCGACACTCTGGCTGAGCATGGTCAGCAGAGTATTGGAGGTGTAGACCTCACCCAAGCCCGCGCGTTCGCGAGCGACGTCCGGGCCACCGCCAAGTCGAGCACTAATCACGGCCGACAGTGCCGCGTCGGAGCCACCGGGGGCGGCTACGCGCAATCCTGCAAGCTCTTCCCAGGTGGCGTTGTTCAGCTGGTCAGCACGATTGGTTGTGAAGGCCACGCCGCTGGCAATCGGCGGCAACCACGTCTTGGGGTTGTTGACCTTGACCTTGTCTGAGTTCTTCGCCCGGTCTACGAAAGAGATATCGGCGGGAATCCAGACTCCCGGAGTCATAATTCCAGTACCGGCTTCACCCGCAGCGGGGTCCTCCGGAGCTCCCTCACCAGCTTCAGTGCCACCAGCCTTAGTCAGGGCGTTCACAACCTCCTGCGAGCCCGCCACCGTAATCTGTGGCCGCACACAGAAGTCCCTCACCACGGGATTCGACTCGCCGTAGTCCTGCACAAGCTTCTGTGCCGAGCCCACCGCAGCAGGATCGGCGGTCACCACCAGCGTCAGGTCACCCTTCGTGCACCGTGCACGGTCAGCATCAATCGACGAATCGTTGCTCTTGCGCAGATTAACCCAGGCAAAAACCGCAGCGACCAGAACAATTACGACCAAGACGGCAATAAAAGGCCCCTTAGCCACTCGATAGTTGTTCTCACCCGAGGCGTGTCGTCCCATGTCGTTCTAGCCCTTTCTATGCTGAGTGTGCTCGGCACTGTCGACTCGCAGCAGACCTCGTCGTAAAGCACAAACGCGCACGTAACTCCTGTCAACTTTACTGCGTGGACAATGCGACATCTACCACTTCGAGAAGACGGCCGCGCAGAACATCGGCACGCGCGCTGAGCTCACGCTGGCGGCGGACGTACTCGGCCTTGCCTTCGGGAGTTTCGATGCGAATAGGCGCAAAACCCCAATCCCGCAGATCGTAGGGAGCGGCGCGCATATCCAACTCACGGGCACTGCACGCGAGCTCGAAAGTATCCAGCCACAGGTCGCCGGGGACCGCCTCGCCGAGCTTGGTCGCCCATTTATACAAGTCCATGTTGGCGTGCAGACACCCCATCTGCTCACAGTGCGGCTGTGTCTCGCGCGTCGGGGCAAACTCGTTGAGCGGCACGGCGTCGGGCGTGAAGAAACGGAAGGCGTCGAAGTGCGTACATCGAACCGTGTGGGCCTCGACGACCTCGTCCGTGCCTGCCTGACCCAGCCGCAGTGGCTCCGGATGACGATGCTCCGGCTGGCGATACACCATCGCCCATTCATGCAGGCCAAAGCAGTCAAAGTGCGCCGGATTCGCGCGCGTCGAACGCAACAGATGGCCGATGTACGCCACCGTCTTACCTCGCTTATCGACGTACGCCGAAACATCCATACGCGCCGTCCCCGAGGCGGTATCGGTGGGCTCCTTGCAGGCAGGGCTATCGGTAGTGTCGTCCGTGTCGAGGGTAAAGAACTTCAGGTGACTGATGTCCTTGGCCGTCGCACCGGGAAGATCTACGCCGATGCCCGGTGACCAGCGGCGGAGTTGGCCGGGTTTAACGGGGTAGTACTCGAAGATGAAGTCCCAGACCGGGTGGCGCTGGCCGCGACTGCGACGGGACAGGTGGTCGCGGGTCAGGACATCGACGCGGGCGATATGCCTTGCTTTGGCTTCACGCCAATCGAAAGACGAATCGGGCGTAGGCGTCACTGCTGGCGTCCCTGCGTGCTGCCCGGTCGGGTCCGGGGCTGGTTCACGGTCGAGTGCTGCTTTGGCGCACCGCTGCGACGCGGGGAGACCTCGTGGGTCCAGTCGCGCACGACACCGACCTGCTCCTCGATGAGGTCCTCCAGAGCCACGATGCCGATCTGCTCCGCGCCGGAGAAAGCACCGGTCTTCGGAGCGATGCTTGCCGGGGCGTTTGCGCGCAGGTGCGGCTTTGGCATGCGAGCGCGTACAGCCACTGCCATGTGGGCGCTGTAGCGGCGCATGATGCGCAATCCCTCATCCAGCGTGGCATCGATCGGAATCTCGATCATCGGGCGAATCTCGTCATCGGGGATGGCTGTCTCTGGGCCGGAGGCAGGATCCATGACGCGGTCGAGGACATCTTTCACGTGAACATAGCCGCGGTACTCGTTGGGCTCATTGTTGGCCGCAGCGACGGGGAACCGGGAGAAACCAGTTTCGGTGACCGCCGTCTCTAGATCGCCCACAGTCGGTGCGGTGGGGAGGCGCCGAATCTGCTCGTGCGGAATCAGTACCTCCTCAATGGTGCGCGTGGCCGAAGCCAGTGTGCGACGAAGGCGGACGTGCTCCTCGCTGTCAAGGAGCCCCTCTTGACGAGACTCCGCAATCATCGATGCCAACTCAGTGGAATCGACAGTGGTGTCGAGCTCATCGCGCTGCTCAATGCCGAACAGCTTAAGCGTATGGCGAGCCATCCAGTTAAACAGCAGCAACAGCGGCTTGGTCAGACGGTAGAAGACCATATGAACCGGAATAAGCAGCATGGCCATCGTTTCCGGTCCTGCCAGCGCGATATTCTTCGGCACCATCTCACCGAGCATGATGTGCAGCACTGACACCAGCATCAATGCGATGGCAAAGCTCAGCGGGTGCAGCAGCGACTCCGGAATACCCATCGCCTGGAAGGGAGCTTCCAGCAGATGTGCCAGCGCCGGCTCAGAGACCTTACCCAGCAGTAGCGAGGCAATGGTGATGCCCAGCTGTGCGGCGGCGAGCATCATCGACAGGTGCTCAGAAGCATTGATAACTGTGCGTGCGCGCTTCTTTCCCTGAGCCAGCAGCGCTTCCAAACGGTCACGGCGCGCAGCAATAAGTGAGAACTCCGCGCCCACGAAAAACGCGTTGACCAACAACAAGAAGAAAGTCAGGAGGATTCCAAACCAGTCACTCATAGGTTGAACATCTCCTTAGCGCGTTCGTTGGTCACAGGAATCAAAATTGCACGGTCCACGCGGCGGTCATCCATCGCCAGAATGCGGGCGTACCAGCGTCCGGCGATACCCGATTCGAACTCGTCCATGAAATCGCGTTCGGTCTCTGGCAGCAGGACGACGTCACCGACCTCCGGGATGCGACCGAGCGCAAACATAATCAATCCACCGAGCGTTTCGAAGCTACCTTCTGGGGCGAAGTATCCGACCTTGGTCGGCAGCTCGTCGGTACGCACAAGGCCAGAGCAGTTCCAGCCTTCGATCGCGCGTTTGACTTCCTGCTCGGACTCCTTGTCGTCGTACTCATCCCAGACCTCGCCAAGAATTTCCTCGACGACATCCTCGATGGTGACAATGCCGGCGATGCCGCCGTACTCATCGGCGACCAGCGCAATCTGCGAGCCGGCCGAACGCACGGCCTCCAGCACGGCATCGCCGTCCAGCGACTGCGGCAGCGTCGGCACAGGCCGTGCAATCTCCCGCATAGTGGTGGTTGAGCGCTTCGCCGCAGGCACCGCAAATGCGTCCTTGACGTGGACAACACCGACAGTGGCATCGAGGTCCCCGTCAGTAATGGGGAAGCGGGAATGCCCCGATTCGATAGCGACAGCCAGCAGATCCAGCGCCGTGTCATCGACATCGAGGGAAGTAATCGTCGACCGCGGCGTCATTAGGTCCTCCGCCGTCGTTTCGCCAAAGCGTAACGACGACTCGAGTACAGCGGCCTTCGACTCATCCAATGCACCCTGCTCCGCAGAATTACGTACCAGTGCTTCCAGCTCCTGCGGGGAACGCGCCGAAGCCAACTCATCCGCCGGTTCAATACCGAGCTTGCGCACCAGCCAGTTCGCCGTGGCATTCAGCGAATGGATGAAGTAATGGAACACCCAGTTAAACGCCATCACCGGACGAGCCGTAACTCGCGCTACTGCCAACGGCTCTGTAATCGCGACATTCTTTGGCACCAACTCGCCATAGACCATTGACAACATCGTGGCCACAATGAGCGCAAGAATCAGCGCGGTCGGTCCCGCTGCAGACTCGCTGAGCCCCATCCAATGCAACATCGGCGTGAAGTACTGCGCCAGCACCGGTTCCGCGAGGAAACCAGTTGCCAGTGTCGTCAACGTAATGCCCAGCTGTGCACCGGAGAGGTGGAAGGACAGTCGATTATGCGCCTTGTGAACGGCCTCAGCAGGTGCATCCGCTGAACGGGCGCGGTCGGCGTCAATCGTAGACCGCTCCAGTCCCGTCAGCGCGAATTCAAACGCCACAAAGAGGCCGGTGCCAGCGGTTAGCGCGATAAAGCCGACAACCGCGACAATATTGAGAACAATATCCACTGATTATCTCTTCTTCTTTTTCCCTCGCTTGGGGCGGTGTACGCGACCGCCAGCACGATTCTTTCCGCTTGCCGACGAACCGCCGCGCCCGCGGTAACCGGCACCACCAGCACCGCCTGCCGATTGGCTCTGATCTTGACGAGCCCGGCGCGGACGCCGTGCGCCCAGTTCCTTGACAAATCGCGGCAGTCCCGGAGCGGCGCGCAGCTCTTCAGCTTCAACGCCGGCCCCTGCCAGCAGCTCGCGGGCCTGATCAACCTGGCGGTCACGCACAATCATCGCTACCGTGCCGGAAGCACCTGCACGAGCCGTCCGACCAGAGCGGTGAATATACGTCGCGGAATCCCTTGGCGGATCCGCGTGCACAACCAAGTCAAGAGCATCGATATCAATGCCACGAGCGGCCACATCCGTGGTGACGAGGACATTGATTTCACCCTCGGCAAAGGCCTTGAGGACCGCGCGGCGAGTTGCCTGGCCACGATCGCCGTGGAGGAAACCTAACTTGATGTCATAGAACTGTAGAAACTTAGCCAGCTGCACGACACGCGCCTTAGAGTTGGCGAAGATGACGCACTGATCCTTGCGGGAGGCAATCCAGGCGACCACTTCGTCGGCTTCGTTGTTGTCCTCCACCCGAAGTAACAGATGCCGCATATTGCGCATGGTCAACCGGGAGGCAGTGACCTTGTGCTTCGCAACTTCAGTGCTACTTGCGCGACGATCGCGAATAAGCCCCGCGGCGTCGTCGTTAATCGTGGCGGAAAAAACCATGCGCTGTGCCGACTTCGGGCACGCACGGACCAGGCCCAGAACATCGGGCAGAAAGCCCATGTCAGCGAGCATGTCCGCTTCGTCAACGACAACAGCGAGGACGTGCTCAAGGCTGAGGAGACCGCGGCGGCGCAAATCGTGTGCGCGACCCGGTGTGACCACAGCGATATCGACTGGTGCCGCGAGCAGAGTCTGCTGCTTGGCCACGGAGTCACCGCCGACCAAGCTCAAGACACGCAGACCTGCAGCGGCACCGATGTCAGCCAGGACATCAGCAATCTGATCTGCGAGTTCGCGCGTTGGCGAAATAATGAGCGCGCGCGGGTAACCGGGAAGCGCTGGAGAGGCGTTATTGAGTAACGCGACCAGCGGAATGCCGAATGCGAGCGTTTTGCCCGAGCCTGTGGGGGCCTGTGCGAGAACGTCCTTGCCAGCGAAAGCATCTGGCAAAGTCGCCACCTGCACGGCGGTAGGCGAAGTTATGTGCTGGGCACGCAGAATACTCACAATCGCTTCCGGCGTGCCCAACTGTCTGAAATCACTGGACTCAGCAGGAGGGGGCATGCTTGTTAGAATACCGCTATCCCCGGACAGCCATGCAATAGGCACGTCCGGTGAGCTTGAAAACTACCGTCCCATGACATTTACCAACCGCGACCCGGTTGCGCATAGGCCTCGCGCTCAAGAATGGCGGCTCGACGGAAGATGTTGCGGATGGATTTGAGCTCCGCATCGCTGGCCGTGGACATATTCTTTTCAAGGACCTCGAGAGCCTGCTGAACACTGTCAACATACTCGGGGTCGGAATACACCTCCACCCAGTTCGCGATCGCGGAATCCCCATCAACCAGCGATTTTCCTTGCAGAGTCAGCTCGGTTGCAATCCACATTTCGGCGACGATACTGGTTACGGCGACCCGATATGGGTTGAAAGCGCTACAGGAAGAATGCACGTCCAGCAAAAGCTGCGTGATGGTTGTCGGCTCGATGTCCTCGAGCGCCGAAGAAGTCTCTTCCAGCGCGTTATTGCTCAATTCCAACGCACGCACCAGGGCTTCCTGTGCGAGTGACGACCACAGAACCTGTTCCTTAGCGCAGGGTGCTTTGGTTGCCAGATGCGACAGGACTGGGAAAACTTGGTGCAAGTACCAGGCCTCTTGCGCTACGAAGAAGTTGGTTTCGTCCGAGGAAAGGTCGCCGCGGAGCATCGTGGGGACGCTGAACATTCCGCCAATCTCGGCAACGATGTCCTCGATGTCCCGCCACAGCTGGGAAGTAAAGGGGCCCGCCGGCGCAATCTGGAGTGAGTGGCCGAAGAAAGATTCCAGCTCCTTCGGCGTCTGCTCAGTATCAGTGCCTTCGATGGCCGCCGGGTAAAAACTAGAGTTCAGATGCACTGGTTGCATTCGGCGAAGCGCGACCTTTTCCAGGCGACGAGCCCTGTGGCCGTGGTCAATGGGGCCGTGCCCCTGGCCGACGTTGAGGTTATCCGCGAAACGAATGGACTCGCTGAGCCAGCGCGTAGTCCAGCGCAGGGCATCATTAATCGCAGAGCCCCCACCAATCCGTGTGGCAAGAGCTGCGGACAGCGAACAACCCGTGCCATGGGTGTTCTCAGTGTGAATGCGGGGAGAAGAGCTGAAGAAAACCTGGCCATCGGGGAAGGCCACGGCATTGCCGGCTTCCTCATCACTTAAGTGACCAGTCTTTGCAATCACGATGACATCGTTCTTGCTCGCGAACTCCAGCGCCTGCTCAATCAGCTCAGTGAAGTCGCTGGCCTCCGGGGCGTCGGCAAGCAATGCCAGTTCGGGAACATTCGGCGTGATGACGGTGGCTTCCGCGACCAAGTCACGCATTGCGTCCATGGCATCTTCGTCAAGCAGACGGTCGCCAGAGGTGGCGACCATAACCGGATCGAGAACAACCACGGCTGGCTTGGTCTCCCGAACCCAGTTGGTGACGGCCTGCGTGAGTTCGCGTGAACCCAACATGCCAATCTTCACCGCGTCGATGGTGACATCCTCAGTTACAGCAGCCAGCTGCTCGACGAGGAAGTCAACAGGTGGGGTGTGGACGGCACGAACGCCCACGGTGTTCTGAGATACCAAAGCGGTGACCACGCCCATGCCATAACCACCGGCGGCGGCGATTGATTTTAAATCGGCATGGAGCCCAGCGCCACCTGTTGGGTCTGTGCCGGCGATGGAAAGAACTCGTGGCACAAAATCAGGCTTTGCCTTCTTGGGAAATGGCATCTCAGACCCCTTTTAACTTCAAGAGCGTGAAGCGACAGACTTCAAGACTACGCTTCAACCTCGGAGCGGTCGCCAGACCAGAGGGTGTGGAAAGCACCCTCGCGGTCAACACGCTGGTAAGTGTGCGCACCGAAGTAGTCACGCTGCCCCTGAACCAGTGCTGCCGGCAGACGCTCCGCACGCAGGCCGTCGTAGTAAGCCAGCGAAGAGGAGAACACCGGAGCCGGGATACCCATCTGTGCTGCAGTGACGACAACGTCGCGCCACGCGTCGAGGCACTCGGTGACCTGGTCACGGAAGTACTCGTCGAGTACCAGCGCCGGCAGCTCCGGATTGCGGTCGTACGCTTCCTTGATGCGGTTCAGGAACTGTGCGCGGATGATGCAGCCACCACGCCAGATGGTCGCCAGCGCACCGCGGTCAATCTCCCAGCCGTACTCCTTGGCACCAGCGTTAATCTCATCGAAGCCCTGCGAGTAGGCAACGATCTTGGAAGCGTAGAGCGCCTTACGGACGCGCTCCACAAAAGCATCGCGATCTTCCGGTGCCTTAGCCAGGCTTCCCGACGGCAGGTTGCGGGCAGCCTCACGCTGAGCAAGGGAAGACGACAGGGCGCGAGCGAACACGGCCTCGCCAATACCAGTTACTGGAATGCCCAAGTCCAAAGCGGCCTTGACCGTCCAACGGCCGGTACCCTTCTGACCAGCAGCATCAACGATGACATCCACCAGCGGCTTGCCTGTCTTCTCATCGACCTGAGAGAGAACCTCAGCGGTAATCTCGACCAGGTAGGAGTCCAGGTCGCCCTTATTCCACTCGCGGAAGATATCTGCAATCTCGGCAGGGGTGAGGCCAGCGGCCTCACGCAGCAGGTGGTAGGCCTCGCCAATGACCTGCATATCCGCGTACTCGATGCCGTTGTGGACCATCTTTACAAAGTGGCCAGCGCCATCGGAGGAAATGTGAGTACAGCACGGAACGCCATCAACGTGTGCGGAGATGGACTCCAGCAGCGGGCCGAGGGACTCGTAGGACTCCTTCGTTCCACCCGGCATAATGGATGGGCCAGTCAGAGCACCTTCTTCACCACCGGAAATACCAGTGCCAACGTAGTGCAGGCCACGGGCGCGAATAGCCTTCTCGCGACGGATGGTGTCCGTGTAAAGAGAGTTACCGCCATCAATGATGATGTCGCCGGGCTCCATCACGTCGGCAAGCTGATCGATGACCGCATCAGTAGCGGCACCTGCCTGAACCATGATCAGAGCGCGACGCGGGCGCTCCAGCGAAGCGACGAACTCTTCAATGGTCTCGGACGGGATGAATGAGCCTTCATCACCGTGTTCAGCGATGAGGGTGCGAGTTTTCTCCGGACTGCGGTTGTACACGGCAACGGTGTGTCCCTTGTGGGCGAAGTTGCGTGCGATATTCGAGCCCATGACGGCGAGCCCGACGACACCAATTTGTGCGAGTTCATTGTTATCGGTCATGCCCACCATCTTAAAGCCTGGCCGGGGTTCGTTGTATCTGGGACTCAGAAATTGTTACTGCTTTTAACGTTGAAACTGCCACGAGTGATGGCGTGCGCTGGCACAATGTTTGGCATGACTGACGAGACTATTGCGAATAATGGCAGTTCACAGGACTCTAACTCTGCAGCTTCCGTCGCCGAGCAGGCGAAGAGGAAGGCGCTGCGCGATTATATGACACTGGCGACGAAGGCTAGCCAGGAAGCGCTGAGCGATGAGGAGCTGGCTGTTTTTAACAGCACCTTGGGCGATAACGGAATCGGCGGTCTAGATACCTTGCTGGGCACGAAGTTTGTCCATGTCGGGCCGGAGCGAATTCAGATGGAGCTCGAGGTCGGGCCCGACCACCTGCAACCGTGGGGCCTAGCCAATGGCGGTGTTTATTGCTCGCTAGGTGAGACTGCTGGCTCTATTGCTGGTTTCGTTGCCTGCGGTGCGAAGAAGCCGGTCGTCGGTGTGAACAATAACACCGATTTTTACCGCTCCGCCCGAGCTGGCGAGGTAATCGTTACCACGGCGGAGCCAGAGTACCTGGGGCGCACCATGCAACTGTGGCGTATTGAGCACACCCGCAAGGCAGATGAAAAACTGCTGGCCCGCACCAACCTACGAATTGCGGTACTCGACAAGCCGCTGTAGCAAATCGTTATAGGTGGTAACGGGCCTGGTAGGAAGCTCGCAGGTGGCTTGTCGTGATTAGCTGTTTTCTAATCTGGCCACCTGCAAGTTAACTACTTGTTCCTTTTTGCGCGGTGCTCGCGGCGAGTGTCGCGAACCTCCAGCGGCAGATCCTGCTCAGCCTTGTCCTTGTTGAACTCGGCCAGGCGGTCGATGGCGTTGCGTGCGTACATCTGCTGGCGGGTGGAAACCATCTGCCAACGGTTGCGGTCCAGGACGTTCAGGCCCCAGCTGACGCAGGAGACGAGGCGGTTGCGGAAGCCCACCAGGAACATCAGGTGGACGGCCAGCCACAGAATCCAGCCGATGAAGCCGGTGACCTCAACCTTGCCCATCTTCACCACTGCGGAGAAGCGGGAGACGGTTGCCATGGAGCCCTTATCGAAGTACTCGAACGGCTGACGCTCAGCGACGTCGCGGCCGTCGGCCTCAGCTGCAATGTTGGCGGCGACGTACTCGCCACCCTGAATAGCAACCTGAGCAACACCCGGCAGGTTCTCGCGGTTGGACATGTCGCCCACGACGTAGACGTTCTTGTAGTCACCAGCTGTCATGTCCTCGTTGACAACGACACGGCCAGCGCGGTCGGTCTCGGCGCCAGTCTGCTCGGCAATCATCTTGCCCAGCGGGGAAGCGGACACGCCGGCGGACCAAATCTTGCAGAACGACGGGATGAACTCCTCGGTTCCATCCTTCATGTTCTTGTAGGTGACTCCCTCTTCATTGACGTCAGTCACCATCGCGCCCAGCTTGACGATGACGCCCATCTTCTCCAGGGACTTCTGAGCCTTGCGGCCCAGACGCTTGCCAAACGGCGGCAGAACCTGCGGTGCGCCGTCGAGCAGGACGACGCGTGCAGCGTGCGGGTTGTAGCTGCGGTAGGACGATGCGAGGGTGCGGTTAGCCAGCTCGGCCAGCTGGCCAGCAAGCTCAACACCAGTCGGACCAGCGCCGACAACAACGAAGGTCAGCAGGCGCTCGCGCTCAGCCGGATCGTCGGTCAGCTCGGCGCGCTCAAACGCGCCGATGATGCGGGCACGGATTTCGAGTGCGTCGTCGATGTTCTTCATGCCCGGAGCAAACTCGGCAAAGTGATCATTGCCGAAGTAGGACTGGCCAGCGCCAGCGGCAACCAGGAGGTGGTCGTATTCCCACTTGGAAGTCTGGTGACCCAGTTCCGAAGTCACAACCTGCTTTTCGACGTCGATGTCGGTGACATCGCCCTTGACAACACGAACGTTCTGAACACCGTCGAAGATTGTACGAGTGGACGGAGCGATTTCGCCCGAGGACAGGATGCCCGTTGCTACCTGGTAGAGCAGTGGCTGGAACAGGTGGTGGTTAGTGCGGTCGATGAGAGTGACGTCGACCTCGGCGCCCTGCAACTTCTTCGCCGCGAACAAGCCACCGAAACCCGAACCGATGACGACCACGTGCGGGCGTCCGGAGTGCGGGCGGTACGGAGTCTCGGTCATGTATTTTCTCCTCACAGACTTGAAAGTTCTCGAAGTTTTAGATTCGGCTTTTAGCCGGCAAGCCACAATAGTAATCCTCTCGGTGCGCCACCGCCTATTCTGGGGCCCTGCGCGGTAGGCTTCGAGAGCAAACTCAGTTCGTTATTCGTACCTTTATGCGGCGCGATTGTTAGGAGGTTCGGGCAGGGTGAATTCGGCAAGCCGGCAGGCAATTGACGCAGAGCGATGGCCTCGGGTTGCGCGTATTCCAGAGGGGCGTTTCCTAGCGAAACGTGCCGAAATGATGGAACGCTCTTTTGAGTGGCTCTGCCAGGACAACGGCATTGAACTGGTCGAATCCGGTGAGTTTGTCGGAGAGTCCTTCATTACTCGGTCGACGGGTGACGCCGATTTGGCTATCGACGGAGTCGGTGGTGCCAGCTCTAGCAGCGGCAGTGAATCTCCCACTAGTTCTGAATCGTTTCGTCCAGTCATTTTCAGCGTCATTGATCCTGTTTTCTATTCTCGACTAGCTGATTCAGAATGGCTCGGATTGGGGGAGGCCTATCTCGCGGGCGAATGGTCCAGTGATGATTTGCCAGAGCTTCTCAGCCGACTGCTCAGCGCCGAGCTTGATATTGCTTCGTTGGGGCCGCTGGCACGTGGTCTGATGAAAGTCGCGCGTTCACGTCCGCGTCTCGATGGGCCAGATATGGCGGGAGAGTTGCCGACCTCATTGCTCGAGCTCTATTCCGGCGAATTGCTGATGGGCGGTTCCGGCCTGTTCGCCTCCGGAGTGCGAACCTCGTCGCGGGAACAGATTCAAAACTATGCCCGTGGTGCTGGCAAGGGTGGGGTTCCCTCGCACTGGTCAGTTGACGTGACTTATGTCGATGCCCCGAAATCCGTCGCGCGTGCCGATTTTCTGCATGCCCAGGTGCGCAATATTGAGCACATCCTCGATCTTGCTCGAGTCCGGGCCGGAGACCGTGTCGCCGAATGGCCGTCGGCAGGCGGAGAAATTTCCCTTCGGGCTGCAGAAAGAGGAGCGGGCGCGGAGGTTATTACCGTCTCTGATGACCACACCGAAACGGTGCTGGAACGGGTGGAAAAAGCCGGATTGCGCGGCGCGGTCGATGTGATCCAGATGGATCGCAACATTCCGTCGCCACGCGAATTCGAGTCCGACTTCGAGGCGGTTATCAACGTCGGGCGTCTGGAGACCTTCGGTCGTGCAGGTGCGCTGCGCTGGCTGAAGAGCGCCGAGCGTCTGCTTGTCGACCGCGGCACCATCGTCGTCCAAATGGTGGTAGCGACGGACAAATTCGATGCGCTCGCCGAGCGCAGCTTGGACCTCGTACGCGCTTATGTGTGGCCGCAGCTGCAGCTTTTCACCATGGAAGAGCTGCGCAAGATGGTGGACCGGGAAACCGGCCTGCGCATCGCGGCGGAAGAGTACATTCCGGCGCACTTCGCGACGACCTTGCAGCTCCAGCGAGATTTCTTTGCGGCGCATGCGCGCGAAGCCGCTGGTATCGGCTACGACAGAGTGTTCCGGAGGATGTGGAATTACTATCTGTCGCTGTTTGAAGCGCTCGTGCGCGCAGAGAAAGTCACGCTCGTACAGGTCGAGCTCGTGCATGCGCCACGCAGGCCTCACTAGCAGTGGGCGGCTCCGGGCGCGTTGGAAATTCGCCAGATAAATAATGCCTGTAAAAATAAATCACGTTTTTAGGCAAAACCACCTCAAAGGTGATGTTTAGGGTCTAAAAACGAAACTATGAACGCACAGAGCACCACACGTACTGCAGACATTGTTGTCGTCGGCGCCGGACTTGCCGGATTGGTCGCGACGTATGAGGCCACGCAGGCCGGCAAGAAGGTCATCCTTGTCGATCAGGAGAATGCCAACAACCTCGGCGGACAGGCTTTCTGGTCGCTGGGAGGAATCTTTCTCGTCGACTCGCCAGAGCAGCGCCGCCTCGGAGTCAAGGACAACCGCGAGCTCGCTGAAGCTGACTGGTTCAACTCCGCGCAGTTCGACCGCGAGGAAGACAACTGGGGACGCAAGTGGGCCAAGGCCTACCTGAACTTCGCGGCAGGGGAGAAGCGTGACTACCTCCGCAATCTCGGCGTGAAGTTCCTGCCTGTCGTCGGGTGGGCTGAGCGCGGTGAAGGGCGTGCCGACGGTCACGGCAACTCGGTACCCCGATTCCACCTCACCTGGGGCACAGGCCCCGAAATCGTCCGCGTATTCGCAGAGCCGGTCGCTGAGGCTGCGAAGAAGGGGCTGGTGGAATACTGCCATCGCCACCGCGTTGACGAGGTGATTGTGGAAGATGGCCGCGCCGTCGGCGTGCGTGGCAAGATTCTGGTTCCCTGTGAATCTTTAGAGCGAGGAGTGGCGTCGTCACGCGAGGAAACAGGGGAGGACTTTGAGATCCGCGGGTCGGCCGTGTGCATTGCGACGGGCGGTGTTGGCGGCAACCTGGAAGCCGTGCGTAAGTGCTGGCCGACCGAGCGCCTGGGCGAGATGCCGAAGGACATGGTCTGCGGTGTGCCAGAGCATGTTGACGGCCGTGGTATCGAGATCGCAGAGCAGGCCGGCGCAAACCTCGTCAACCGTGACCGCATGTGGCATTACACCGAGGGCATGAAGAACTGGAATCCCGTGTGGCCGAATCACGGTATCCGTATCATCCCGGGGCCGTCGGCCATGTGGTTCGACGCAGAAGGAAACCGCCTGCCAGCGCCATATATTCCGGGCGCCGATACTGTCGGCACGATGAAGCACATTCTGGCCACCGGACACTCGTACTCCTGGTTTGTGCTGAATAAGAACATCGTGGGCAAAGAGTTTATTTTCTCTGGCTCAGAACAGAATCCGGATCTGACCGACAAGGAGATCAAGAAGCTGATTGGCAAGGTGACCTCTGGTGTTGCCGCACCTATTCAGGCGTTTATGGATAACGGCGAAGACTGGGTGGTTGCCGACGATCTGCCAAAGCTGGTCGAGGGGATGAACGAGATTGTGGAGGCGAGCTCGGGCGGGGAGTCCGGAGCCGCAGCGCCGAAGATTGACCTGGAGAAGCTCGAGGAGCAGATTCGTCAGCGCGATATGCAGACCGGTAATCCCTTCTCCAAGGACTACCAGGTCAATTACGTCAACGTGGCCCGGAACTTCCTCGGGGACAAGATCATCCGCTCCGTGCCGCCATCACCGATTTTGGATCCGAAGAACGGCCCACTGATTGC
The DNA here is from genome assembly GCF_001076435.1 of Corynebacterium sp. 401_CJEI. NCBI lineage: Bacteria > Bacillati > Actinomycetota > Actinomycetes > Mycobacteriales > Corynebacteriaceae > Corynebacterium > Corynebacterium sp. 401_CJEI. The sequence goes on along the minus strand of NZ_JVIP01000024.1, from coordinate 6,806 downwards.
TATTCGTCTGCGCATGCTGACCCGCAAGACGCTCGGTGGCATCGAGACCACCCTCGACGGCCAGTGCTTGCACCCGGACGGAACACCTTTTGAGGGGCTCTACGCTGCAGGCGAGGCCTCTGGCTTCGGTGGCGGTGGCGTTCACGGCAACAACGCGCTGGAAGGTACATTCCTGGGCGGCTGTATTTTCAGTGGCCGCCAGGCAGGCCGCGCGATGGCGGAAGTGGTTAAGTAGCTCCCGCATACCGCACGGCTCGGTGGAAGAATCCGCGGCTACTCCAGCCCGATGGAGAATGCACTTTCCAGGTCGTGCTGAGAGTAGGTGCGGAAAGCCAGCTGAGTCTGAGTGCGAATAACACCGTCGACCTTGCTGATGAGATTTGGAATGATTTCCGCCAAATCATCGTGATTAGTTGCGCGCACCACGACGACCAAGTCCCAGTCACCAGTAACGGAGTAGACCTCAGTCACGCCGTCGATCTCGACGATGGTCTCGGCGGCCTCCGGAATCTTGTCAGCTTCGACATCGATGGACACAATTGCGGTAATCAAACTCATGGCTGCCTTTCCTCGGAGTATAAACGTGGGGCCCGCTGAATAGCGTGGCCCGGACCGCAAGGTACGAAAGATTGCTCAAGATACTGCGGCCCGGAATTTCATTTCTGTCACGATTCTACTGATTTCCAGGAAACAGCCTGGAGGATCCGGACGAAAGGCGGTAAAAAGGGCGCTATGACACAAACCGCATTTCAGTCCAACCCAGTCCAGCTTTCCGGAGACCTGCCCCAGGTGGGCAACAAGGCTCCGGAGTTTACCCTCACCGGTGGTGACCTCGCCGAGGTCACCAATGAGACCTTCGCTGGTAAGAAGGTCGTCTACAACATCTTCCCGTCGGTAGACACCGGTGTTTGTGCAGCTTCGGTGCGTCACTTCAACGAGGACGCTGCTGGGCTGGACAACACCGTCGTGGTTAATGTTTCGCGTGACCTGCCGTTCGCTCTCGGCCGCTTCTGCGCTGCAGAAGGCCTGGACAACGTTGAGGTTGCCTCGGACTTCCGCCACGGCTTCGGCGAAGCCTTCGGTGTTGTCCAGCAGGATGGCCCGCTCGCTGGCCTGCTTGCTCGTGCCGTAGTCGTCACTGACGAAGAGGGCAAGGTCATTTACAACCAGCTGGTCGATGAGATCACCACGGAGCCGGACTACGACTCCGCACTGGCTGCACTGAAGTAATTAGCTAACAAGCTTTCAGCAGCAAGTAACCAGCTGGAATCGACGGGGCTCGTCGGCGCACGCGCTAGGCTGTTGCCTGGCGGACTTCGCCGACGAGCTCTTCTAGTACGTCCTCCAGCGCAACGATTCCGCTGACAGAGTTCTCCGAAGTACTATTTTCCTCCGTCACCAAGGCAAAGTGAGCCTGCTCGCGCTGCATCAGCCGCATGACCGTCTGGAGCTTGGCATCCGGGCTGACGCTTGCGAAGGTGCGAATCAGATTCCGCGGGAAGGGTCGGTCGCGGTGACCGTCGTCAAGCGAGAGCAAATCCTTGACATGAAGGTAGCCGATGAAGCTGCCATCGGCATCGGTGATGGGGAAGCGGGAAAAGCGCGTGCGTGCGCTGAGCTCTTCGATGTCGGCGACGGTGGCGTCGGGGCCAATGGTAACGAGGGTGTCGAGTTGCATAGTGACATCCGCGGCGGTGAGATGCTCGAAGCCGAGAGCTTTGTGGAGGAGCGCGAGCTCGTCATTGTCGAGAAGGCCCTGACGCCCGGACTCGGCGACGAAATCCTGCACCTGACTAGCGGTGAAGGAGGAATCGACCTCGTCCTTCGGAGTGGCGCGAAGAATCTTGCGAACCACGATGTTCGCGGTCGTATTCATCGCCCAGATAACCGGATTGAGCACCCGCACAATCACATACAGCGGAATAGCCACGAACTTCGCCGTCGGGCTGGGGGCCGCAATAGCGATGTTCTTCGGCACCATTTCGCCGACAACCATGTGTAAGAAAGTGACAATCAGCAGCGCCAACGCCAGCGCAACCACGTGGGCGGTGCCCGCGGGGAGTCCCAGCGCTGTCATGTAGGGCTCGAAGAAGTGCGCAATCGCAGGCTCGCCGACGGCACCGATGAGCAGGGAACAGGCGGTAATGCCCAGCTGTGTTGCCGCCAGGGAGACCGACACGTTTTCGATACCGCGCAGCGCGTACTTTGCGCTGGTAGAGCCGCTGACGGCATCCGGTTCAATTTGATCGCGGCGAGCCGAGACCATCGCAAATTCAGCGGCGACAAACCAGGCATTGAGGGCCAACAGCAAAATAAGAGTACGTAGTGGCATGTTCTAGCCCTCCTTTTCGCTGTTGTGCTCGACGTGGTTGTGACTGGTGCCGTCCTGGTCAGCGCCTTCATCCGTGCGCGTGACCTTGTTGCCGGCGAGGTCCACCTGGACACGAATACGGCCAACGCGGTGACGCGCCATGCGCTCGACTCGAAAAGCAACTTCAGCGGTGGTAGGCAAGTTCTCCTCATCGAGGTTTTCGTGGTCGGTGGCTTCGACCGTAATCGTGTCGCCGAAGCGAGGCATGCGATCCAAGCGTTCGGTGATAAATCCACCAATAGTGTCGGATTCTTCGCCCTCCGGCAGGACCAGGTTTAGGATCTCTCCCAACTCATCAGGGCGCATGAGACCGGAAACAATCACCGTATTGGGGCTAATCCGGCTGTAGAGCAACGAACGATCGTCTTGTTCATCGTCAATTTCACCGACGATTTCCTCGACGAGATCCTCCAACGTCACAATGCCGTCCGTGCCGCCGTACTCATCGACAACCACTGCGAACTGGTATGCATCCTCACGCAGTTGACGCATCAGCGGATCAAGTGTGGTCGAGTCGTTCACCACGAGTACATCTTTGGCCAGGCTCGCAGCCGACGTCGTCAAGCGTTGTGCGTGTGGCACGCTGAGCAGATCGGTGTAGTGCACCACGCCGCGAATGTCGTCGACGCTGTTGCCGACGACGGGGAAGCGGGCGTGCCCGGAATCTGCGACGACCGTCAGCATCTCTGCGACGCTCTGATCTTCGATAAAGATGATCTGTGTGCGTGGCGTCATCACATCAGCCGCCGTGCGCTCGCCGAACTCGATCGATCGCGCCACCAACTCGGCGGTCTGCGGGTTAATCTTTCCTTCATCGCTAGAGCGCGTGACGACGGCACGGAGTTCCTCCGCCGTCCTGGCACTGGCGACCTCTTCCTCAGGGGAGAAGCCGAGCCGTTTTAGCACCCAATTAGCCGCGCTGTTGAGTAGCCAGACCAGCCAGCCGAATGCGAACATGAAGGCATTCTGTGGCCTGACCACGAGGTTTGCGACTTTAGTGGGCTCGGCGATGGCCCAGTTTTTGGGGACGAGTTCGCCAAAGACCATTTGAGTGAAGGTCGCGATAATGAAAGCGCCCGTAGTGCTGATTGCAGTGACGGTGGCGGGAGAGATGCTAGTGCCACCAAATGCGGCTTCGAGGAGGACGCCGAGGGAAGGCCCGGTCAGGAAACCAGCGACGAGGCTGGTGACCGTAATTCCCAGCTGTGCGCCGGAGAGGTTAGTAGAGGTGCGTGATAGAGCACGGTCTACTAAATATGCGGACCTTGAGCCGGCGTTTGCGGCGTTCTTGACGTCGTTTCTATTAACCGTGAGGTAGGAAAACTCGACAGCAACGAAAATTGCGTTGGCGAAAACGAGGAAAAGAAAGACCGCTAAGACGATGAGTGCGGATACAATCACGCGGCATCACCTGAAGTGTTCGCTGCGTTCGCTGAGGATGCTGCGGCGGTTGCTGCGGTGATTGCGCTTACTGCGGCTACAGAGAGCCCGTCAACGTTGGCGCGAGGCTCTGGGTCGTCGGACGAGCCAGATCTATCTGATGTGTCGGATGTATTGGGTCTGTCTGAGCTGCTGGATGTGTCTGAGAGTTCAGGCATGCGGGAAATCTTACTAAAAATTCCTGAATAGACGTGTAGCGAAAAATAGTTGTTTGCTGAGTGAGTAAAGCGGTCCGGGTTGGCGGTTCATTCTGACTGGCTGGTCGGCTGGTTAGACCTGACGGTAATGGCGCATCGGCGGTAATGGGGAGGACGGGACCCTTAGGCCAAAATGTCATAATGTATATTATCGGACAAATAATGAAAGTGGTTGGCCCTGGGGTTTTCTGAATTTCCAGGGCTGCCGCTTTTTCCGCCGCCGCTTTTCTGCTGCCGTGTTCTATCTTGGCGCTTGATCTATGCCGTCGGGATTATTGCTCATTGTCCTTGGCGTTCGCTGCAAGCTCATCCGCGTTGCGGACGGCAATCTCTTCCCGCAGCCGCTTGTTCTGCCACAGCGTCATGCCAATCAGGAGTATGCCGACAGCCACGAGCCACCACGCGCCCTTGTAGGCCACGAATGCAATGAAGATAATCAGTAGTACCATTCGCACCTTTCGTGCGAGCAACATTGCTTCGTAGGTGTTCATATCGTTGTGACTCCCAACTGGTCTACCAAAATTGTTTTTGGCAGGACTTCTGTGGTGTGTGACTAAATGGCTTTATTGCGTCACAGTGACGAATCGAGGTGTATTTTCGCTGGCTATAAGCCTCTTTGGATTAGCGCTACTGCGATTCTCTTTAGAGCGCTACTGCGATTCTCTTTAGATGGCTGTGTCTGCCAGCCGCGAAACCTACGCGTCCTACGCGTCCTGCTTCTCTGCGACAATGCGCAGATTGAGTTCGCCGTTTTCCTCGATGGATGCAGCTACAAACTGTGGCAGGCGCACGTTGTAATCCAGGCGGTTGATTGGCAAAGTGCCCGACAACAAAACCAAGTTTTCGGTACGAGCGGCCTTCATTGGTACGGTGACATCATTGGTGACACCGCGGATGGTCAGGCGTCCCGGAATCTCGATATTCGCCCACTGGCCGTTATCTGGAATGCTCGAAATATCGAGTGGTTCTGCAAGCTCAAACTTAGCTTCTGGGTACTGCTCAACGCTGAAAATATTGTTGCGGACATTGATGTCACGACGTTCAATATCGCTAGTCAGAGTTGCCATATCAACAACAACGGATGCGTCCTCAAGATTGTTGTTAGCAACCTTCAGCTCGCCGGTGACATCGTGAGTGGAACCGGACGTCGTCCGCCTGCTGCCCGGCAGTACCTCGTTAAAAGTAAAACCAACGGAGGTGTTCTGTGAGTTATTGCCACCGACAATCTTCCAGGTGCCATTCGCATCAGTCGTTGCTGCAGGCAGCTCCGTGGCCTCGAAATCCCCAGTACGCACCCCTTCATGCGTGAAAACGCGATACAAAACTGGCCCCACAATAACAATTGCGAGCGCAACAACTGCAACGGCTATCAAAGTAATAATTGACTTACGGACACCAGAATTCATAGTGCTCATCCTATCCTTTTAATCCGCTATGGGATAAACCGTTCCACCTCACGCGTTTTCATAATCAATTCCTGCGTAATCTCCTGCAGGACGGCAGTCTCCATGCCGTCGTCAAGCGCGGTGCGCAAGTCTTCGGCGAGACAACGTACTTCGAAGAGCCCGTCCCCTATTCGCTTTACGACGTCATCGTCCGCCGGCCTGCTCGTGGCATCGGTGGCGGTCTTCAACGTGAGATCCGAATTGATTCGCTCGGCAATCGGCCTGGAAGCGCCTTTTGCTACGCCAGTGCGTTTTTCATACGCGCGCTGCCGGCAGGCTTGGCTGCAGAACTTGCGACGGCGACCGCGGATAGCGACCTCCATTTCGCGGCCACACCACTGGCAATTGGCGGTAGTTGTGCTCGGCTTTTGATCTGACACAGAAGTCAATTATGGCATGAATACAGATTAAGGCGTTATAATGTGTGGTCTAGTATTTCTACCAAAGGGGGCACGTTCCACATGGCAGATCGAGTTCTTCGTGGCAGTCGCATGGGCGCCGTTTCGTATGAGACCGATCGCGATCATGACCTCGCGCCGCGAATGATGGTCCGCTACCGCACTGAATCCGGTGAGATCTTCGAGGTCCCATTCGCGGATGACGCGGAAATTCCAGGTGAATGGCTGTGCAAGAATGGCCAAATTGGTGAGCTGGTTGAAGGCGAAGGCACTGAAGCCAAGCCGGTGAAGCCGCCGAGGACTCACTGGGACATGCTCCGTGAGCGCCGCTCCATCGAGGAGCTCGACGTGCTGCTGGATGAGCGTGTTGACTTGCTGCGCAAGCGTCGTCGTAACGCCGCTCGCCTGCTGAAGGCTCAGAAGGAAGCCGAAGAAGCAGAGAAGAACGCTTAAGGTTTGAGCTGGCTTGCGCTAGTGAGCTTTAGGGCGCTGCAGCTGTGAATTACATGCTGCAAAATGGGTCCGGATAAGGTTTTGCTCCTTATTCGGGCCCGTTTTTTGTTGGTGCCTGGCTGCGGCGGGCCGATCCGAGTTACTGACTGCGTTTATGACAAAAATGGCCTGGTAGGTTCAGGCGGTGAATGCATCACCACTTTCGACCAGGAGAAGTAGTGAAGCAAACCCGCCGAACGAAATACAGTGCCATCAAACCGATTGCGCTTCAACACATCGCCAACGGGGCATCAGCAAGCGCAGTTGGACGTGAGTTAGGGATACCCTCACCAACTGTCAGGCGGTGGGCGCGACAAGCCGGAATTGAGATCCAGCACCAATCGCACTACCCGAAGGTCTCGATGATGCATAAGCATCGCGTGATCTACGAGATGCTTATGGCCGGCTCATATAGTGTTGCCGAGATTGCCGCGCAGGCTGGGGTGTGCACAACCACGGTGTA